>NZ_PNCZ01000010.1:0-88026 GCF_005887425.1 Pseudoalteromonas sp. S2721 | reverse complement strand
TGATAATATGGCGTGTTTGAAACGCTAATTAAGTTTCTACGTGGGGTTGCCATGCTCTTCTCCTCCATGAGTTGAACACTATAAGCTTAGCTGTAATTCCAAAAATTGAGAAATATTAAGTTGGATGTCTACATAAATTTAGTCTTTATATATGAAGCTCGGTTAACTCTTCAAATTTAAAATGGGTGTCTAAATATATATCTAAATAAAAAAGCTCAGCGGTGCTGAGCTTGCTTGAAATTAGGGGGTACTTTGCAAGTGAATGATTACGAAAATGCCTTTTCGCTTAGGAGTTCCTGCATTTGTTCGCGCATTTTAAATTTTTGAAGCTTGCCTGTTACTGTCATTGGGTATTCTTCAACAAAGCGGATGTGCTTTGGTACTTTGAAATAGGCAAGTTTATCTTTTAAAAAATCACGAATGGCATTTTCATCAAGTACCGCATCATCTTTTGGTTGGATCCAGGCGCACACTTCTTCGCCGTATTTTTCATCGCTAATACCAAATATGGCTGCATCTTGAATACCTGGATAGGTGTAGAGAACTTCTTCTATTTCTCTTGGATAAATGTTTTCTCCACCGCGGATGATCATGTCTTTTATCCTGCCAACGATAGCAACAAAGCCATCTTCGTCCATCACTCCTAAGTCACCAGAATGTAACCAGCCGTCTTGATCAATTGTTGCTTTCGTTTTTTCTTCATCATTCCAATAGCAGCGCATAATTCCAGCACCACGGCTACATACTTCACCCGGTATGCCAACTTTTTGAATATCACCCAGCTCGTCGATAATTTTCACTTCAGTATGGGCTAATGCACGGCCCACTGTGGTAACTTGTTTTTCGAGAGGCGAGTCGGTTTCGGTCACGTTATTGATAGGGCTACATTCTGTTTGGCCATAACCAATTACAACTTCTTTCATATGCATTAATGAGTGTACTTTTCGCATAACTTGCTCAGGGCAGGTTGAGCCGGCCATTACGCCTGTTCGTAGGCTAGATAAGTCATAGTTTGCAAAATCTTTAAGCTCTAACTCGGCGATAAACATAGTTGGAACACCATGTAGGCCTGTACAGCGTTCTTTTTCAACAACTTCAAGGGTTGTTTTAGGGTCGAAAGAATCCCCCGGAAAAACAGCTGTAGCGCCTTTACTTATACATACTAAATTGCCAAGCACCATCCCAAAACAGTGGTATAAAGGTACCGGAATACAGAGTTTATCTTCATGTGTCAGCTTCATAGCTTGTGCCATCAAAAATCCGTTATTGAGGATGTTTTTATGGGATAAGGTCGCTCCTTTTGGGTTACCTGTAGTACCAGAGGTAAATTGAATATTGATATCTTGGTCACAATGTAAAGTGGCCGCAATGGCATCAAGCTCCAGCTTATGGGCATCTGTAGCGCGCTGCATGATATCGCTAAAGCTAAACATGCCAGTAGCAGGCTCATCACCAATACGAATAATGTTTTTTAGGTGTGGCAGGGCGTTTAAATTTAATTCACCTGCTTGTGAATCTATAAGTTCCGGTGCGAGCTCATTCAGCATGCTTATATAATTACTGGCTTTAAATTCACTTGCTGTGATAAGTGTTGAACACTCAACACTATTGAGTGCGTATTTTAATTCGCTTGGTCGATATGCAGGGTTAATGCACACCATAATTGCACCAATCTTGGCTGTAGCAAATTGGGTTAAGCACCATTCAATATTGTTAGGAGACCAAATACCAACCCGGTCGCCAGGTTTTACGCCAAGTGATAATAATCCCATTGCTAACTTGTTAATCTGTTGCTGGTATTGCCTATAGGTTAAACGGATCTGTTGATGATGAACCACAATCGCGGGGTGATCAGGGTAATTGTCGACAATGTTATCAAGGTACTGTCCAATAGTTTTTTCAATTAAAGGAATATCTGTACGGCCTTGATAATAGCTTTGAGTAAGTGGAAGCGCATTACAGTGTGTGTTCTTTGTCTGCATTGTATTCTCCGTGTCCGGTTAATTTGTTGTCATGGACTTGATGCAAAAGAATTGAAACAATCATTTAGGATGATTTCAAAACATGCGTACTTGATTAACTAAACATAGATTGTCGACAAAGAAAAGCTTTATAAGACTAATGTACAGAGTTTAATTTTAATAAAGCAGAATAAAGGATGGTTTTTGAGGTATAAAAAAACGTGCCGTAGCACGTTTTATTAAGAATAAGCAGCAATTAAGCTTTTGGCTCATCTTGCTTATAAGTTTTACGCATGATGTACACGTAAGCACTAATGAATGCGTTTTCTTGGAATTTTTTCAGGCCTGTGTCTTCAAAATCAATAGGCACCGGGTTGCGCTTAAGCTGCTCTTTGATTTCAGTTGCAGATAAAATTTGCACATCTAAGCGTTCAATTAACTGAATAGCCGTTTCCATTTTGAAACCTTTTGCGCTGCCAGCAAACTTACCTTTTGCTTGGCGCTCTTTGATTGCTACAGAGTCAATTTGGTAATCTTCCATTAATTTTTTGAAATCAAATTGGAATTTACGCATTACTTCTGTGTCATTACCATTGCCTAAGGTAAAACGTGTTTGTCTGACATCACGTATATCAAATACATCATTGTCTTTGGTTAAAATGCACAGCAGTACGTCACTACCTGTAATTTCTACACCACATGTTCTCATGGTCTTTCTCTAAATAACTTAATTTGCGCAATTATAGCAATTAACGTTATGAAAAACAGGTGCTTTAAAAATGAATTTTAATTGCGATAACACCGTGGTCACTTACACTAATATCTTCGGTTAATTTACCTGGCGAAATATGCTTATCATAACTTTCGTAGTCGAGCACTTTAACTTTCGAAGCTTGGCAATCGGGATTAAAATGCGCTGAAGCAAGAATATAATCTAATACATTCCCTTTTCCTTGGTAATAATGGCTAAAGGGTTTGTTTTTATTATCATAATATGAGCGGCTAAACTCATAGCTGTCGGTCAGACCAACAACAAGTTCGTTCTGTTCTATACAAGGTTCACAGCGAGTGGGGTGAAAGCCTTGAGTCATAAACGATAAAGTTGGGCTGGTAAGTACATCATTAAAGTCCCCCATAACAAGTGTTGCACATTGCATTTCTCGCTGCGTTTTCAGTGCATCATAATAGACAATAGACGCTTCTAATGAGCGGGAGATTTGCGACTGCATGGTACCCACCGTTTGATGTAGTAACTGCAGGAGCGGATCTTCAAGGTTATGAATATTAAGAATGTGCGCCATTGATTGCACACGCTGTGACTTAAAATGAACAACATAAAAACAGACTTCACCAAAATCAGGTAAATCAATGATACATTTAATCGGTGTGCGATTAAATTTGAACTCATTTTGATTGTTTAAGTACTCAAGTAATTCAGGGCATGGCGTCAGTGCATCGGCTGATTTAAACGGGTATTTACTCGCAATTGCAACTACAGGGTTGAATAACACTTGCGGATAGAGCGCATCATGGGACGGGCTATCGACCGTTTTAAAATAATCATAACCCGCTTCTTTACACTGCACTTCTAATGCGTGTTGACTAAACACTTCTTGAAATGCCACCACATCAGGGGTTGACTCACTTAAGAAATTAGCAACAAACAATTGTTTTTGCAGCCATTGTGTATTGTTATAGCGTTCATGTAATTGGTAAAACGAGTAGGGTGGCGCGGTGTAATTTAATAAGTTAAATGTAGCAAACTTGAAAGAACGCGTGTTTGGCATTTTCATCACCCTAAAAGTACTGACTCATTAAGTATGAAATGAGTTAACTAATTGTCAATTTACTCTCCTAACTACTTGTATTTGAGCACGTGAGCAGCGACAATAGTCGCTTGTATTTGCGAAGACTCAGTAAATACAAGCATAAATAGCAATGCTTATTCGTAAAAGCGTTGCAGAGTTACTAAAAATTAATTTAAAAATATTACATGTGATGCATTGTAGGCATCACCACTGTATTAAGGATTTATAATGCCAGTTATTACCCTCCCTGACGGCAGTCAGCGTAGTTTTGAAAACCCAGTAAGCACATTTGACGTAGCGAGCGATATCGGTCCAGGTCTTGCCAAGGCAACGATTGCAGGCCGTGTTAATGGTACTCGTGTTGATGCATGTGACTTAATCACCGAAGATGCGCGTTTAGAAATTATCACAGCAAAAGATGATGATGGTTTAGAGATTATCCGTCACTCATGTGCGCACCTTATTGGTCATGCAGTTAAGCAGCTTTTCCCTGAAGCAAAAATGGCAATCGGTCCGACCATCGATAACGGTTTTTATTACGATATCGACATGGAACACTCTTTAAGCCAAGATGATTTAGATGCTATCGAAAAGCGCATGCTTGAGCTTGCTAAAACAAACTACGACGTTGTTAAAAAGACCGTAAGCTGGCAAGAAGCACGCGATACTTTTGAAGCGCGTGGTGAAACATATAAAATGGAAATCCTAGACGAGAACATCGCGAAAGATGATCGTCCAGGCTTATACCATCACGAAGAATACATCGACATGTGTCGTGGTCCACACGTTCCAAACATGAAGTTCTGTCAACATTTCAAAATCATGAAAGTGGCAGGTGCTTATTGGCGCGGTGATTCTGAAAACAAGATGCTGCAACGTATCTACGGCACTGCATGGGCAGATAAAAAGCAACTTAAAGCGTATTTAAAACGTTTAGAAGAAGCTGAAAAACGTGATCACCGTCGTATTGGTAAAGCGCTTGATTTATGGCACTGGCAAGAAGAAGCACCAGGCATGGTGTTTTGGCACAATGATGGCTGGAGCATTTACCGTGAACTAGAAGACTTCGTTCGTGAAAAACTACGTGAGTACGATTACGAAGAAGTTAAAGGCCCATTAATGATGGACCGTGGTTTATGGGAAAAATCAGGTCACTGGGACAAATACGCAGATGCGATGTTCACAACTGAATCTGAAAAGCGTGAATACGCAATCAAACCAATGAACTGTCCGGGTCACGTACAAATCTTTAACCAAGGTTTAAAATCATACCGTGATCTTCCATTACGTATGGCTGAGTTTGGTTGTTGTCACCGTAACGAACCATCAGGTGCATTACACGGCTTAATGCGTGTACGTGGCTTTACTCAAGATGATGCGCATATCTTCTGTACTGAAGAGCAAATCATGGATGAAGTTTCTGCATGTATCAAAATGGTTTACGACACATATGAAACGTTTGGTTTTGAGAAGATCGTTGTAAAACTATCTACTCGTCCAGAAAAACGCATCGGTGAAGATGAAATGTGGGATAAAGCTGAGCTTGCGCTAGCTGATGCATTAAAAGCAAACGACATTGAGTTTGATTACCTACCAGGTGAAGGTGCATTCTACGGTCCTAAGATTGAGTTTACACTTTATGACTGTTTAGACCGTGCATGGCAATGTGGTACTGTACAGCTAGACTTCGCATTACCAGGTCGTTTAGGTGCAACTTATGTTGCTGAAAATAACGAACGTCGTACACCTGTTATGATCCACCGCGCGATTTTAGGTTCAATTGAGCGTTTCATCGGTATTTTAACTGAAGAATACGCTGGTTTGTTCCCAACGTGGCTTGCTCCTAAGCAAGTTGTGATCATGAACATCACGGACAAACAAGCAGATTATGTGCAAGAAATTGTACAAAAATTAAATAAACTTGGAATTAGAGCCGCTGCTGACTTGAGAAATGAGAAGATTGGCTTTAAAATCCGTGAACATACGTTAAAACGTATTCCATATTTACTTGTTGTTGGCGATAAAGAAGTTGAACAACAAGAAGTGGCAGTACGCACTCGCACAGGTGAAGACCTAGGCAAATTTAGTGTTGATGATTTCATTGCAAAAGTAAGCGAAGAAATTAAAAATCGACAATAAATCATGAGCGTGTAGGGCAAAACAAACAGCCAACTACACGCTTTTTATTTTATATTCTTGGAGGATCGTACCATTAGAGGCGGCAAGAAAGGGCAACAAACAGCTCAAAAAAATCGTATCAACGAAGATATTACAGCTAAAGAAGTTCGTTTAATTGGCATCGACGGCGAGCAAGCTGGCATCGTGTCATTAAAAGAGGCGCAAGCTATCGCTGATGATGCGGGTGTAGATCTTGTAGAAATCAGTCCTAATGCTGAGCCACCTGTTTGTAAGGTTATGGACTACGGTAAGTTCATCTTTGAAAAAAGCAAAGAACTAAAAGAACAAAAGAAAAAGCAAAAGCAAATCCAGGTTAAAGAAATCAAATTCCGTCCAGGTACGGATGAAGGTGACTACCAGGTTAAGCTACGCAACTTACGCAAGTTCTTAGAAGCGGGTGATAAAGCTAAAATCACTATCCGTTTCCGTGGTCGTGAAATGGCTCACCAAGAAATTGGTATCGAATTATTAAACCGTGTTAAAGCCGATTTAGAAGATGTTTCACAAGTTGAATCATTCCCAAATCGTGTTGAAGGTCGCCAGATGGTTATGATGATGGCACCTATTGCTAAAAAGCAATAAACAGGGTATATTACGCACCGATTTTATTTCAGGTCTGCAAGTAACAGTTTACTGTTCACCTGAAATAACCGGTTATAAGTAAGGTTGCACTGCTTTTGTAGTGAGCCTTCACCGGATTATGGCAGTAAGTTAGGCCTTAAAAGTAGAGCTATTTTTATATCTCTCGCCTGCTTGCTAATTTTTAAGCAATACATTTGGAGTTATTGCAATGGCTTACAAGCTAAAAACTCACAGAGGCGCGGCTAAGCGTTTCAAGAAAACTGCTTCTGGCGGTTTCAAGCGTAAACAAGCGCATCTTCGTCACATTCTGACTAAGAAAACTTCTAAGCGTAAATTACACTTACGTCCTAAGATGATGGTTCATAAGAATGACCATGGTCTAGTTTCACGTATGTTACCATTCGCTTAATAGGAGTCTTCAGAAATGGCAAGAGTTAAACGCGGTGTTATCGCACGTGCACGTCACAAAAAAGTTTTAAAGCAAGCTAAAGGTTACTACGGAGCACGTTCACGTGTTTACCGCGTAGCTTTCCAGGCAGTTACTAAAGCGGGTCAATACGCTTACCGTGACCGTCGTGCTAAGAAACGTACTTTCCGTCAACTTTGGATTGCACGTATCAATGCAGCAGCTCGTCAAAACGGTCTTTCATACAGCCGTTTTATCAATGGTCTTAAAAAGACTTCTGTAGAAATCGATCGTAAGATCCTTGCAGATATCGCTGTTTATGACCAAGTTGCATTCGCAGCGCTTGTTGCAAAAGCAAAAGAAGGCCTAGCGGCTTAATTTCGCTTTTCATAAAGTTTAAAAAGGAGCCTAGTGCTCCTTTTTTTGATCTTAATTAATATTCATAACTAACAACGATTTTGCATAGCGTATGTCGTTTGCTCCATTTTTTTGTTGAATCACCGCAGTTTACGCAATCCATTCAGATTAGTTGTTATAATTTCCCCAATATAGAATAAGTACCGCACTTGAGAGTGATATGTTTGCGAGTTTAGTGTTTTTATCTGCTGCAGTAACTTTAGACAGCCACTTACCCCCATTATTGCCATGGCAAGGCGATAGTGTGTCTTTAATGCAAGAAAAAGGACCTTTAACCACAGATTTTGAATTAAGCGAAGGCACTTTATCGCCAAATTATGCCGACACGATGGCGTTCGTAGATCGCCTAGTTGCAGCAAACCCAACACAATTCAAAGTAACGACAATTGCAACGAGCAGTGCGGGTCGTGCGGTTAAGATGTTAGTGGCGAATGAGCAAGGTTTGTTTGATGCCAAACAACTTGTTGCTGATACAAAGCCAACTATCTTTATTCAGGCTGGCATTCACAGCGGTGAAATTGATGGCAAAGACGCCATGTTTATGTTGCTACGCGATATTGCAACAGGTAAACGCCGCGATATTTTGAGCAAAGTAAATATTCTGTTTATTCCTATTTTAAACGTTGATGGTCACGAGCGCAGTAGCCAATACAACCGTATTAATCAGCGTGGCCCAGTAGAAATGGGCTTTAGAACGAATGGTCTAAATTTAAATTTAAATCGTGATTACACTAAGCTTGATACACCCGAAGTACGAGGTGTGATGCAGGTTATTAATCAATTTAAGCCAGATTTATACGTGGATGTCCATGTAACCGATGGCGCTGATTATCAGTATGACGTGACCTACGGCTATAATCCGGTTTTTTCGAGTGAATCACCGAGTGTGTCACAAGCGCTGGATAATCTATTTAAACCTGTTATTGATGCCAAACTCGAAAAAGCAGGGCATATTCCTGGTCCACTGGTGTTTGTAATGGACAAGCGGGAATTTAAAAAAGGGTTAGCGGGTTGGGTGGCAACACCACGTTTTTCAAATGGCTGGGGTGATTTACGTTCATTACCGACCATCTTAGTTGAGAACCACTCTTTAAAACCTTATAAGCAGCGCGTATTAGGTACTTATGTATTTATTGATGGTGCCATTGATGCTTTAGCTGCAAACGATAAAGCCCTTAATGAAGCAGTTCAAAAAGAGCTCGATTTCAAACCTACGCAATTAGTAGTGGAACGCGGTTATGCAAAAGAGCCAGATACCATCGAATTTAAAGGGATCGCCTATTCAAGAACTGAAAGCGCATTGTCTGGGCAACCTGAAGTTAAATATTTAGGTCAAGCTAAAAACTATGACGCATTACCGGTTTTTTGGCAAAAAGAAGTTAAAAAGACCGTTAACGTACCTGCTGCGTTTTATATTCCGCCGGCGTACAGCCAATTGGTAAGTAAGCTTAAATTACACGGCGTAGAGGTAACGACAGTGAATGGTTCTGTTTATGAGCCATTAACGCAAGCAAGCGTTGCTGATTATTCATTTGCAAAAGCACCTTTTGAAGGACGTTTTCGTGTAGAGGCGACATTTGATTACAACACCGTAGAAAATGTCGATATGACCGGCTGGTACAAAGTCTCAACTGAGCAGCCATACTCAGAACTGGCTACACACTTACTACACCCAGAAGCGCCAGATTCATTCTTTGCTTGGGGCGAGTTTAATACTCTTTTTCAGCGCACTGAATACGTTGAGAATTACGCTTTAATGCCGTACGCACGTCAAATGCTAAAAGAAAAACCTGCATTGGCTTTAGAGTTCGATAAAAAAATTCGTGAAGATAAAAACTTTGCTAAAGATGCTGATGCGCGCTTGCATTGGCTTTATGAGCGTACACCGTTTTATGATCAAGGCTATTTAAAATACCCAATTTTAATGGCGTTTGAGCAGTTACAAAAAGGACAATAACATGAAAGTGATTGTTGTTCCTGTTACTGGCTTTGCGCAAAATTGCCGAATTATTATTTGTGAGCAAACGAATAAAGCGGCATTGGTTGACCCAGGTGGAGATGCAGAGAAGCTGCAAGCGGAACTAGCTGCGTTAAATTGTGAGTTAGAGGCAATTTACTTGACCCATGGTCACTTAGACCATGTGGGCGCTGCAAAGCAACTCGCAGAGCATTTTAGTGTTGATATCATTGGCCCACATTTAGATGATAAATTTTGGTTTGATGCCTTGCCAATGCAGGCGCAAATGTTTGGTTTTGCACCAATTACACCATTTTATCCAACGAAGTGGCTAAATCATGGCGATACAATCACAGTGGGTGAACTTGAATTATCTGTACGCCATTGCCCAGGGCATACGCCTGGTCATGTTGTTTTTTACCACCAAGGTTCTGAACAGGTGATTGTTGGGGACGTGATTTTCCAAGGCTCTGTCGGTCGTACTGACTTCCCGAAAGGGGATAGTGCGCAATTAATCGAATCAATTAAGTCTGAGATTTTATCATTCTCTGATGAAGTTGCTATTTTGCCAGGCCACGGTCCGAATACCACCGTAGGGCATGAGCGAAAAACAAATCCATTTATCAGCGGACGTTTTGGTTAATGCCAACGCGTAACATCAGTTAAGTAGTTTGTAAGTGGATCGGTATAAAATTGCAATTTTTTTGCATAAATAGTAGAAAATAGGCAGACTGATTTTTAAATCAGTTATATAATTTAACCAGTATTTTTACAGAAAAAGAAATAAAATGTCTCTGAACCAAGTAGATCGCCAAATTTTGGCATTATTACAGCAGGATGCTAGCTTATCTACGGCAGAAATTGCCGATAAAGTTGGTTTATCTCAATCTCCATGTTGGCGTCGTATTGCTAAGCTTGAGCAAGATGGCTATATCAAAGGTAAAGTTGCTTTGCTTGACGAGAAAAAGCTTGGCTTTGATATGTTGGTTTATGCCCATGTTCGTCTATCTAACCACGGTAGAACGAACCTAGCTGAGTTTGAACGTTTAATTATGAGCTATGATGAAGTAACCGAGTGTTACAGTATGGCGGGTACCATGGACTTCATGCTTCGTATTATTTCAAAAGGTATTGAAGGTTATGAGCAGTTTGTTCGTGATAATCTACTAAACCTTGAGTTTGTTCAAGAAGTTCACTCAAACGTGACCATGACATGTGTTAAGCGTAGTACGTCTTTACCTCTTTAATCTTTTTCTACTACGTTTTATTTTTCGAAAACGGTTAGTGCTTTTAGGTACTAGCCGTTTTGTTGTTAATAATTGTTAACTTTTGCGGATTTTGCTAGAATTCTGCGCCTTGCCGAAATGCATTCACTATAAAGAGGATCTTAATGTTTAACTTACTCAGCAAAGCGCCAAGCTCTGCTAAAAACGATATTCTATCAGGCCTGACCGTTGCGTTGGCATTGGTACCAGAAGCGGTTGCGTTTGCTTTTGTTGCTAATGTTGAGCCTTTGGTTGGTTTATATGCCGCATTTATTGTTGGCTTAATTACGGCTATTTTTGGTGGTCGTCCAGGTATGATTTCTGGTGCTACCGGCGCACTAGCCGTTGTAATGGTAAGTTTAGTTTTAGATCATGGTGTAGAGTATCTATTTGCAACCGTCTTATTGATGGGGATACTGCAAGTACTCGCAGGTATCTTCAAGCTTGGCAAGTTTATTCGCATGGTTCCGCACCCTGTAATGCTTGGCTTTGTAAATGGTCTTGCGATTGTTATTTTCTTGGCGCAACTGGGTCAATTTAAAGTACCAGACGGTATGGGTGGCCAACAGTGGATGGAAGGGCAAGCACTTTATATTATGCTTGGCTTAGTAGCGTTAACTATGGCTATTATTCATTTCTTACCTAAGTTAACTACAGCTGTACCTTCATCGTTAGCTGCCATTGTAACGGTAACAGCGATTGTGATTGGCTTTGATTTAGAAGCGCGCACTGTACTAGATTTCTTAAAAGGAATGACAGGCAATGAGCAAGCAACGATTGCCGGTGGCTTGCCGGAGTTTCATATTCCTATGGTACCATTTAACCTTGAGACATTAAAAATTATCTTCCCTTATGCTTTAGTTTTAGCAGCGATTGGTTTAATTGAATCGTTATTAACACTGACCTTAATTGATGAAATTACTGAAACCCGTGGTCACAGTAACAAAGAGTGTATTGGTCAAGGCGCTGCAAACATTACCTGTGGTTTCTTCGGTGCAATGGGTGGTTGTGCGATGATTGGTCAATCTATGATCAATATTAACTCGGGCGGTCGTTCACGTTTATCTGGTATTAGTGCCGCAATTATACTGCTAGCATTCATCATTTTTGCAGCCAGTCTCATTGAAATGATCCCACTAGCTGCCTTAGTTGGTGTTATGTTCATGGTTGTTCTTGGTACCTTCGAGTGGGCAAGCTTCAAAATGATGAAACGTGTACCTAAGTCTGATGCTTTTGTTATCGTGCTTGTTTCTGGCGTAACCGTAGTAACAGATCTTGCGATCGCGGTATGTGTGGGTGTGATTGTTTCTGCTTTAGTTTTTGCTTGGCAGCATGCGAAACACATTTACACAAGCAATTACATCGATGAGCAAGGCTCTAAAGTGTACGAGCTTCATGGTCCTTTATTCTTTGGTTCGGTTAAGAACTTTGCCGAGTTATTTGATGTTAAAAATGACCCAGAAGACGTGATCATTGAATTCAAACATAGCCGTGTTGCTGATCACAGTGCGATTGAAGCGATTGACAGTCTTGCAGAAAAATACGCAAAAGTCGGTAAGAAACTGCATTTGCGTCATTTAAGCCCTGATTGTATTCAACTATTACACAATGCGCGTGATTTAGTTGAAGTGAATGTGATTGAAGATCCAAATTATAAAGTGGCTTCAGATAAACTAGCTTAAAAATAAAGCAGATAAAAAGCGAAGGCTGTTGTGGCCTTCGCTTTTTTAATGTCTGAAGAATGCGGTAAGGCTATAAAAAATTAAGATAGGCGGCAGTGCTTTGTTCTCGTGACTATCGGTATAATAAAAATAATTATGAAAGGTAATCTGATATTTTGAATTGGCAATCATTAGTTGATAATCGACAACGCTTTTTCTGGGTTTTGCAAATTGCAGGCTGGATAGGTTATGCGTTAGTTAATTATATCGGCTCAAAAGTCTTTGAAATGCGTGATATTTACGTATTTGTTATTGTATTAAACGCTTATGCAGGCTGTTTAATGACAGTACCTTTACGTTATATGTATCGTAAAGTGTGGAATGCCTCACCTTGGGTATTAATGCTTGTCGTTTTTGGTGCTTCCTATGTAACTGGCACATTATGGGCCGTTGTACAAAAATTCAATTTATGGGAAATCTACCGTCACGGTTACCGTCCAAATGAATGGTTTTATTACTTTCAACAAGGTTTAGATTCGGTTTATATCATTCTTTGTTGGAGTGGTTTGTATTTTGGTATTAAGTATTACCAGCTATTGCAAAGTGAGCGTCAAAAGGCTCTAAAAGCAACCACTATGGCGCACGAAGCTCAGCTGAAAATGCTGCGCTATCAACTTAATCCGCACTTTTTATTTAATACCCTAAATGCAATCTCAACCTTAATTTTGGTAAAAGAGAACAAAGATGCAAATTTAATGGTGTCAAAATTGAGTGACTTCTTACGATACACACTCAATACCGACCCAATAAAAAAGGTGCCGTTAGAGCAAGAAATTCATGCCCTCATGCTGTACTTAGAAATTGAAAAAGTACGCTTTGATGAACGTTTACAAGTCAATGTAGACGTAAGCGAGCAGGCAAAAGAAGCCTTGGTACCAAGCTTGATCCTCCAACCTATTATCGAAAACTCGATAAAGTATGCGATAGCGCAATTAAATGAAGGTGGTGTGATTGATATTAAAGCACAAGTTTTTGCAAATGAACTATTATTGGAAGTAGGCGATAATGGTCCTGGCACTGAGCTTAAAAATGGCCAACTGGTTAATTCTCAAGGCGTTGGCATAGCTAATACACAGGACCGCTTAAAAACACTTTATGAGAACAACTACTCGTTTGTTCTCTCTGACAATACGCCAAGTGGATTAAAAGTTAATCTGCGCGTTCCGTTTGAAAAGGCTGTTAAGAAATGAGCAAAATTAGAACTTTGATCGTTGACGATGAACCGCTAGCAAGAAAGGGCTTAGCTGTTCGACTTTCTGAATTTGACGATTTAGAAGTCATTCGTTTATGTAGCAATGGTCAAGAGGCAATTGATGAATGCTTATCGGGCAATATTCAATTGGTTTTCTTAGATATTCAAATGCCAAATATGAACGGTTTTGAAGTTGCAAGAGCACTTAGCGAGAGCGTTAATCCATTACCCGCTATTGTGTTTGTAACGGCTTTTGACCAGTTTGCAGTTAAAGCATTCGAGATTCATGCGTTGGATTATATTCTTAAACCAGTCGATGACAACAGACTAAAACAGGCGGTAGAAAAAGTGCATACCTATTTAAAAACGCAACAAGATAACGCCCATAAGAAAAAACTAGCGAGCTTTGTTGCAGGTATTACAGGCAATAATTGCGAAGAAATTTTAAAGAAGTTAGCAACGGGCGATAGCCTTGCTGACCGTCGTTATCCAGAATCATTAGCTGTAAAAGAGCAGGGCGAAATTGTTCGTGTGCCTGTTATTACAATTCAATGGGTTGATGCGGCTGGTGATTATATGTGCCTTCATTGCCAAGATGGGCAAACACATATCCTTCGTAAAACAATGAAAGAGCTTGAACAAGAGCTTGATCCACAACTATTTGTGCGAGTTCATCGCAGTGCCATTGTGAATACTAAGCAAATTAGCAAACTTGTAACTCAAGTAAGTGGTGAGTATCTTTTAGTGCTAGATAACGGCCAAGAACTAAAAGTAAGCCGAAGCTATCGCGATAAAGTGAAAGCAGCTCTGGCGAGCTAATAGTTGTTCTAAGCTAAACAAGTTAAAACAAAAAAGGCGCAATAAATTGCGCCTTTTTTATTGAAAATTTGTAACAGCTTAAACAGTTACAATCTTCATCGTGTTTGTTGCACCAATCGTTTCCATTGCATCACCATGAGTTAAAATCACAGTATCACCTGCAACTAGTGAGCCTTGCTCAACAAGAGTGTTTAATGCATCACGTACCATGCTTTCGTCTTCACACTTCGTTGAATCGAAAAATACAGGATAAACACCACGGTAAAGTGCTGTTTGGCCCAGCGTACTTGGATGACGTGATAATGAATAAATTGGTAAACCAGAGCTGATGCGCGACATCAATTTAGCTGTACTTCCTGATTCAGTCAGAGTCACAATAGCTTTAACAGAATCTAAGTGGTTAGCTGCATACATCGCAGATAATGCAATTGATTCAGCATTTGATGAAAAACGGCTGTCTAAACGGTGCTTAGAAACGTGCGTTTCTTTTTGTGATTCAGCACCTAAACAAACGCGAGCCATAGTCGCTACGGTTTCTTCAGGGTAGTCACCAGCAGCTGTCTCAGCAGATAACATAACTGCATCAGTACCATCTAATACGGCGTTTGCTACGTCCATAACTTCTGCACGTGTTGGCATTGGGTTATCGATCATAGATTCCATCATTTGTGTTGCAGTCACAACTGTACGGTTAAGTGAACGAGCACGGCTAATGATAAGCTTTTGTTTACCAACAAGCGCTGCATCACCAATTTCAACACCTAAGTCACCACGCGCAACCATCACTGCGTCAGACGCAAGTACGATATCATCAATTGCTTCAACAGTTTCAACGGCTTCTGCACGTTCGATTTTTGCTAATAGTTGTGCGTTTGAGCCAGCAGCTTCTGCTAAAGAGCGAACATAACGCATGTCATCACCACTGCGTGGGAACGAAACAGCAATATAATCAACACCAATCTCAGTGGCAGTGATTAAATCTTCTTTATCTTTATCAGTGAAAGCAGGGGCTGTTAAACCACCGCCTAAACGGTTGATACCTTTGTTATTTGAAAGTACGCCACCAACAGTAACAGTTGTGTGCACTAGGTCACCGTCAACGCTATCTACTGTCAATTGGATTAAACCGTCGTTTAATAACAGTAAGTCGCCTGTTTTAACGTCGTTAGGTAGCTCTTTATAGTCGATACCTACTGCATTAACGTCGCCTTGGCCTTTTTCCATTTTCGCATCAAGGGTAAATTTTGCGCCAACTTCTAGGTTTACTTTACCGTCTTTGAAGGTTGATACACGAATTTTAGGACCTTGTAAGTCTGCAAGGATAGCAACGTGTTTGCCTAAACGCTTAGCAATGCTGCGTACCGCTTCAGCGCGGTCTTTATGATCTTGTGCTACGCCATGTGAGAAGTTCAAACGAACCACATTTGCACCTGCACGAATAATTTTTTCTAGGTTGTTATCGCGATCGGTTGCCGGTCCAAGGGTCGCAACAATTTTTGTGCGTCTTAGCATCAAATTCTCCTGTGCGCTCAAATATATTAAGCGAATTGATGGTTATCTATTAAAATGTCGTGCTATAAACCTTTAATATAGGCTTATACATAAGCACAATGTAGAACTCATAAGTAAAAAATGATTGTTTTTACTTATGAGAATCTGGCTCTTTGTATTAATTATAGAGTATACAAAGGGTGAATGACGTTATTATGACACCGGTGTCAGGTAGCGTCAATACACATACCTTTTTAAAGGGTATTATAAAAATCTGGTCCGATGCCTTGGTTATTTTGATATACTGGGGGCCAACGTCGCTTCATGATTTCGATGATTTATCTCAAGTTGGCTGTCAAGCTCGCATTTTTGGGCTGCTTGGGTATAATGCGCGCGTAATTATTTTGATTAACTAACCAATAGTTGTTACCGAGGAGGACACTAAATGCAAGTTGCATTAGTAGGGTTAGGCGTTATGGGTAAAAATCTTGCCCTCAACCTGATTGAAAAAGGGCTGACATTAGTAGCTTACGATAAAAACCCAGATGCGGGTGCCGAGTTACTAAGCTGTGCGAAAGCATTAGGTTTGGCAGACCGTTTACATATTGTGTCTGATTTAAATGATATGGTTAGACGCTTAGAGCCGCCTCGTTCGATTCTTCTTTTAGTTCCTGCTGGTGAATTGGTTGATAAAGTATGTACAGAGCTTGCAGAAGCAGGTGTTGACTGTGATGACATTATCGTAGATTGCGGCAACAGTAACTACAAAGACGGCATTAGCCGTAAACTTAAATATCAAAACAAATTTGAATTTGCCACTATGGGTATTTCTGGCGGTGCAGAAGGCGCACGTCACGGCCCTGCAATGATGGCAAGTGGTTCAGAAGGCGGCTGGGAGCGTGTTGAGCCGTGGTTTGAAAAAGTAGCGGCAAGCTACAAAGGTGAGTCGTGTTTTGCACGTGTAGGCCAATCTGCAAGTGGTCACTTTGTGAAAATGGTGCATAACGGTATTGAATATGCGCTAATGCAATTAATTGCAGAAATGTATCAATTATTACGTTTAGGTACTAATCGTTCACCAAAAGAAGTGGCTGACATTTTCAATGAATGGTCCGAAGGCACTTTAAATAGCTACTTACTGTCAATTTCAAGCCATATCTTGAGCCTTGAAACGACAGAAGGCGAGCCACTCGTTGATTTAATCGACAATAAAGTTGGCGCGAAAGGCACGGGTTTATGGACTGCACAAAATGCCCTAGAGCTTGGTATTGCTGTGCCATCACTCGTTGCGGCTGTTCAAGCTCGTCACTTAACAAATACGTGTGATACGCATGCTGCTAAAGAAATGACTTACGCTGCTAAAGCAACTGATACCGTTGATTTAGACTTAGCAGAGCTAAAAGATGCATTCACATTGGCAAGTTTACTTGCTTATCGTCAAGGTTTAGCACTTATCAAAGGTGCGTCTCGTGCGCATCAGTGGAAAGTTGATCTTTCTAAAACGCTACAAACGTGGCGCGCTGGCTGTATCATCCGTGCTGATTACTTAGACAATGTCGCTGAAGGTGTAGAATTTATTGATTCTATGCAGCGTGAATCAGCAGCATTACGTAAGGTAACGGGTGCAGCAGTTTCATCTGGTCTTGCATTCCCAGTGTTAACAGCAACGCAAACTTACATTGCGACGTTAACAACACCAAGTAATGGTCACCTTGTTCAAGCACAACGTGACTACTTCGGTGAGCATGGTATTAAAACTCACAGTGGTGAGATTTGCCATTTAACAGATTTAGTTGAGATTGACGAAAAAGTTCGTTAATTATCAAAAAGCATAAAAAAGGCACCAATTGGTGCCTTTTTTGTATTTGCTGCATTAACGACTTAGCTCACCGCGCAGGTTGTCTTGCATCAAGTGACGAATTGTTTCTACTTCCAGCTTTTGACTAAATAAGTAGTGTAACTTGGTCAAACAGGCTTCTAATGTCATATCGTAGCCACTGATCACACCACAATTTAATAAGGCATTACCGGTTGCATAACCGCCCATATTAACTTGGCCTTTTAAGCACTGCGTTAGATTTATAATCACCATACCGCGTTTGCTTGCATCATTAAGAATGTCTAAGAACGCCGGATCTTGTGGGGCATTACCCACGCCAAAACTTAATAACACAAGTGCTTTTATGTCGTCATTAACTAAACTTTTAACCACTTTTGGGCTGATCCCAGGATAGAGATAAAGCACACCAATTGGCTGTGGCGTGATATTTGACACCTGTAGTTCGTTATCAACATAAGGGCTAAGTTGCCCTTTGATCAGTTGAATATTAATTCCTGATAGTGCTAATGGTTCAAGGTTCGGTGATGCAAAGGCATCAAAGCCATCAGCATGGGCTTTTGTTGCACGGTTACCACGGAATAACTGGTTATTAAAAAACAGACTTACTTCGGCAATTGGGTAATTTGCGGCTAAGTACATGGCATTAAGTAAGTTTACTTGGCCATCAGAACGAAGTTGCGACAATGGAATTTGTGAGCCTGTCACAATCACAGGTTTTGTCAGGTTTTCGAACATGAAAGACAAAGCAGAAGCTGTGTAGGCCATAGTATCGGTACCATGCAAAACCACAAAGCCATCATAGTCTTGGTATTTACTCTTAATATCGTCAGCAATTAATTGCCAGTGGGCAGGGGACATATCTGAAGAATCAATGAGCGGGCAATATTCGTGAATATCAAACAAAGGCATTTCATCACGATTAAACTCTGCATTATTGACCACTGTTTCGGTTAAAAAACCTTCTGCCGGAACATAGCCACGGCTCGATTTTTTCATACCGATAGTACCACCCGTATAGGCGATATATATACGTTTACGTTTCATAAAAAAAGCCCAGTTAAATAACTGGGCTTAGTATACCTAAAATCGCTTAGCTAAGTAACTTATTGAATTACATTACACACTAAACAACGAGCGTAAACGCCTTGTGGATCGTTGTAATCTTTTAGATTATCGATCTCACTACTTAACTGATTAATAAGGCTTTGTAAGTTAGCTTGTGTTGCGAGTACTGATTGTGATGAATCAGACTTAGCAAAGAAGCTCTTAACAGCCGCGGTGCCAAAGATATCTTGCAGCATTTGCTCTTGTGGTGTTAATGACTGTTTGATGGTCTTAACATCATAATGATTAAGCTTAGCAAGCTCAGCTGCCGCCTTAATTGCATCTTGCTTATCGCCAAGCTTATCAACTAAACCTAGTTCTTTTGCTTGAGTTGCAATCCATACACGGCCTTGGGCAATTTTATCAACTTGCTCAGGCGTCATGTTACGTGCTTCAGCCACTACATTTAAAAAGCGTTTATATGCATTTTCAACGCTCATTTGAATGATGTCTGACATTTTCTCGTCAAGTGGGCGTGCAATAGAGAAGCCAGCAAGATCAGTTGTTGCAACACCGTCTGAGTAAATACCTAATTCAGCCATGGTATTTTCAAACGTCATGAAAGTACCAAATACACCAATTGAACCTGTAATTGTGCTAGGGGCTGCCCAAATTTCATTGGCTGCAGATGCAATCCAGTAACCACCTGATGCTGCCACTGAGCTCATTGAAGCGATAACCGGTTTACCCGCTGCCTTAAGTGCTAATACTTCAGCGCGGATAACTTCAGAAGCAAACATACTACCGCCACCTGAATCGATGCGTAGTACAACGGCTTTCACTTTGTCATCAAGACGCGCTTTACGAAGTAGGGCTGCAGTAGAGTCACCACCAATTTCGCCCGCTTTACGCTCGCCATCGACAATGGTGCCTTTAGCTACAACGACAGCTACTTTTTCAGTAATTGGGTTATCGAACTCAACAGGCGGTTTTACCAGCGATAAATACTCACGGAAGCTTACTTGCTTAAAGGTTTTACCTGTTTCTTCTGCACCGACTAACTCAATAAGTTGTTGGCGAATTTGTTGTGATGTTTTTAAAGAATCAACCCACTGATTATTTAGCGCGTATTGGCCCGAGTTACCATCCACTGCTTGCATTTTTGCAAGATAAACATCCATATCTTCATCGAAGTTACTTTCATCGAATGGACGGCTTGCTGCAACGTCAGTTTTGTACTCGTTCCAAAGTGCAGTTAACCAAACACTATTCGCTTCTTTTGCCGCATCTGACATATCATTACGAATGAATGGTTCAACCGCTGATTTATAAGTACCCACACGGAAAATATGTTGAGTCACTTTTAACTTTTCAAGTGCATCTTTGAAGTAAAGCGGGAACATACCGTAGCCTTCAATGCTCACACCACCATATGGGTGCATAGACACTTCATTGGCATGGGCAGCAATATAATATTGTGCTTGTGTATAGTAGTAGCCCGTTGCAATAACTTGCTTGCCTGCATCTTTAAACGCATCAATTGCTTTAGTTATTTGTTTTAGCTTATTAATGTGCGCGCTTGGCATTTTTTGTAGGTCAAGAAGCATAACAGTGATGCGATCATCTTTAGTTGCTTCGTTGATCACTTCAATGACGTCATCAAGAAGAATTTCTGATGGTGCTTCTTTACCCATAGTTGCATCGTTGATGGCTGCTTCTACAGGATCAACATAGGTTTTTTCTTCAACAATAGGGCCATTTAAGTTTAGGCGTAGCACGGTTCCGTCTGCTACTTTTACTTGGTCTTCTTCACCTGTGATGGCAACAAAGAAGAGTATTACTAGTAATAGAAATAATATGTTTAGGACCAAACGGCGGGAAAAATTAATCCCGGTCCAAATGCCTTTAAATATCTTTGCTAGCAAAATAAATCCTTAATTCAGTACAGCTTAGTAGTGAACTCATCTTAGCTTAGAATAACTTTAAAATTAACTGTTAAATAGTAACAGAGTGTTTAAAACGATAATTTGCTACCGATTAATTAGCAGCGAAAAGTTGATTATTCTAAGTTATTGCCGCAGAATCTATTTCAAATAGAGGTTCGACCAGTTAACGGGGCACACAATGTTAGAACAAAAATTACAATTACCGCATACCGAACTTCGTAATCGTTTGGTTATGGGATCAATGCATACTGGCTTAGAAGAAGGCTGGCATAACCGCAAACGCTTACGTGCATTCTACGAGGCACGTGCCAAAGGCGGCACGGGTTTAATCATTACAGGTGGCTACAGCCCAAATATTCGTGGCAAGCTATCTCCGTTCGCATCAACATTTAATTCATTTTATGATGTGATCAAACACAAAGCATATACTGATGCGGTGCATCAACATGGCGGAAAAATTTGCTTACAATTATTGCATGCAGGTCGCTATGCGTATCATCCATTCAATCAAGCGCCAAGTTCAATTCAAGCTCCTATTAATCCATATAAACCTAAAGAAATGTCGTTAGGTTCAATTAAAAAAACCATCAAAGACTTTGCTAACTCAGCAAAAATGGCTGAAAAAGCAGGTTATGACGGTGTTGAAATCATGGGTTCTGAAGGTTATTTGATTAATGAATTCATGGCTAACCACACCAATAAAAGAACAGACAGCTATGGCGGTAGTTTAGAGAACCGTATGCGCTTGGCTGTTGATATTGTTAAAGCTGTTCGCGCTAAAGTCAGTCAAAAGTTCATTATTGTATTTCGTTTGTCTGTAATGGATTTAATTCCTAATGGATCAACACCCGATGAAGTAAAGCAACAAGCCCTGGCACTTGAACAAGCTGGCGTTGATATCTTTAACACCGGTATTGGTTGGCACGAAGCTCGTGTACCAACCATTGCCAGTATGGTGCCAGCAGGTGCATTTAAAGAAGCATCGAAACGCTTAAAAGAAACGGTATCAGTGCCAGTGATCGCGGTTAACCGTATTAACACGCCAGAAATTGCCAATGGAATTTTAGAAGCAGGCGAGTCTGATTTAATTTCGATGGCACGTCCTTTATTAGCAGACCCAGAGTTTTTCAATAAATACGTTAATAATAAGTCTGAGCAAATCAATATTTGTATTGGTTGTAATCAGGGCTGTTTAGACCATGTGTTTAAAAATAAACGTGCCACCTGTTTGGTTAACCCACAAGCGGCTTTTGAGTTAGATTACAGCCTTGAAAAAGCTCCAT
The DNA here is from genome assembly GCF_005887425.1 of Pseudoalteromonas sp. S2721. Lineage (NCBI taxonomy): Bacteria > Pseudomonadati > Pseudomonadota > Gammaproteobacteria > Alteromonadales > Pseudoalteromonadaceae > Pseudoalteromonas > Pseudoalteromonas sp. S2721. The sequence goes on along the minus strand of NZ_PNCZ01000010.1, from coordinate 66,116 downwards.
CTTCTCGATTAGTTCTGGTTGTGGGTGCTGGCCCTGCTGGCCTTGCTGCAAGTTGTTACTTAGCAGCGAAAGGTCACAAAGTGACTTTAATTGAACGTAAAGAACAAATGGGTGGCCAATTTAATTTAGCCATGCAAGTGCCGGGTAAAGAAGACTTTAACCATACCCTTAACTACTTTACTAATGAATTAAAGCGTTTAAATGTCGATTTACAACTCGGTACTGAATTTACTGACAATATGCTCAATCAATACGATGATGTTGTTTTTGCAACAGGCGTACGTCCGCGCGAAGCCAAAATAGAATGCGGTGATGGCAAACGTGTATTCGCTTATGATGAAGTAATTCGTGGTGAAGTAGAACTCGGTGAGAAAATTGCGATTCTAGGTGCCGGTGGTATCGGTTTTGATATGGTTGCCTTTTTAAGTGAACACAAAGGCCAAACAATTGAGCAATTCAAAACTCAATGGGGTATTGAGTGCGAAGCTGCGCCTGAAAAAGACAATCGTCAACTTTACATGCTTAAGCGAAGTGCAGGGCGTTTTGGTAGTGAACTTGGTAAAACAACGGGTTGGATCCACCGTCAAGTTGCCAAACAGCATGGTGTTAAACAAATCGCTGAGTGTCAGTATCTAAGCTTTGATAAGCAAGGTTTGAAGATAACGGTAAAAGGTGAAGAGCAAATCCTCGATGTTGATACCGTGATTGCTTGTATTGGTCAGGTATCAAATACTGAAACGTTCGACAATCAAACCGAAAACGCGAAAGTACACGTTATTGGTGGCGCAAAACTAGCTGCCGCTATCGATGCTAAACGTGCAATTTTTGAAGCGTTACAAGTCGCTCGTAAAATTTAATTGAAAGTAAACTAGAAAACGTGCGGTCTATGTGATTAATCTATTTAGTCACGAGACCGCTATGTTGAACACACACCTAATACCCCTTTACCAACACACCTTAAAGAAACTGCAGTTTTTAGATGGACTACCGAATCTATTAATTCGCTTGATTTTAGCCCCAGTGATGATCATTGCAGGCTTTAATAAGCTTGCTTTAAGCGGTGATGTTACTCATTTTTATCAATACTTTTTAGCATCTGAAGATATTGTTGCATGGTTTGGAAATAGTGACTGGGGTTTAGGCCTACCCATGCCCTCTGTATTGGCCTTTTTAGCTGCATGGACTGAGTTTTTAGGGGGGATCTTTATATTATTGGGTTTATTTACTCGTTTAACCGCAATTCCTTTGATGATTACCATGCTGGTTGCAGCGACAACAGTACATGCCAGTAATGGCTGGTTTGCTGTAACACCAACCGATGCCAGCACCAGCCCAGCGAGAGTACTCAATTGGCTTGCAATACCTGGTAGTGAAGCTAGCCTAGTTAATTCTGATGAAGCCAGCGAAAGATTAACCAAAATGCGTGAGTTGCTAGAAACGCATGGTTATACAGAGTACCTTTATGCGAAAGGGAAACCTGTGATCTTAAATAATGGTATTGAGTTTTCTGCCATATATTTTGTTATGTTATTGAGTTTATTTTTTACAGGGGGTGGTCGTTACGTTAGTTTAGATTATTGGTTAACTAGAAAAGTATCGAATAGCTTTCTTGCTCATAAAGATAAATGATAAGCTTGGGTTTTCTGCCCCGATTATTAAGGGGCGTCGTACTTAAGCATTTACGGAATATTCATGGACGCTTTAACGCTATTACAAACTCGACAATCAGATCCTCGCCTTATCGCACCTGGACCTACTGCAGAACAACTTGAAATTATTAAGCGAGCGGCCATTAAAGTGCCTGATCATGGCTGTATTGCTCCTTGGCGATTTATTGTCGTTGAAGGCGATGCACGTAATAAATTAGGCGATATCTATCATCAGGCCGCTGTTGCTGAAAACCAAGATGATAGAACCATTGAGCGCGCTAAAGAACTACCGCTGCGATCTCCGATGATGATCATTGCCATTGCAGATGTAACTGAAAACCCAAAAGTGCCACGTATTGAACAAGTACAAAGTGCAGGCTGCGCTGTACTTGCAATGCAACAAGCGGCATTCGCCCAAGGTTTAGGGGGGATTTGGCGCACAGGTTATTTTGCACAGAGCCCAGCTGTTAAAGCGGCACTCGGTTGTAAAGAACAAGATGAGATTGTTGGTTACCTCTATTTAGGTACGCCAGAAATAGACATTAAAAAACCTATCAGACACAAGCCAGAGACGTTTTTTGAGAATTTATAAATAGTAGGAACTTTTTTGCAGTTAAGCAGTCAGACACTATTAAGCTTACTTATGTTAGTTTTTTTAGATTTAGCTTAGCTGTAAGAAGCGCACGGATGCAAAAAACGAAATAATTCTTCTTCAGTGTGTTTTTTAATCGGTTATTTTTTGTTAACGTATGGAAAGTCTTAAAAAAATAACGATAAAGAAGACGAGAACAATGGGAAACTTATTTTTACGTGAAAAAGAAAATTGGTTCGCTTGGTCAATTTGGGGCTTAGTTGGCGCTGTTGTCACATTTTTTGTTGCCATGTCTACAAAACAACCTCATTACCTTGGCTTGTCTGCTGTAGTGGTATTACTTCTATTGACATGGTGGATGCAAAGCACTAAACGTTTCGATTTCGGCCGCGCTTTTAAAATTTGTTGCTACGTTTTAACGATCACCTGCTTACCCGCCTTCGCATTAGTTATTGTACCGAGTTATAACCTCAATAAAATTGACGTAATAGTGCAGGGCTCAGGTTTTGCAATTGTTAGTTTAATTGTTTGTTTAGTTTGCTCTTTAATCGCAAAGCGTCCGAAGCAGTACTATTAAAAATACTTTTTTAAAGTTTTTTACATTTAAGGCTTTACAACGAACGCAGTAAACACTATTATGCGCGCCGTACGGAGAGATGGCAGAGTGGTCGAATGCACCGGTCTTGAAAACCGGCAGGGGTTTGTAGCCCCTCTAGGGTTCAAATCCCTATCTCTCCACCATTATTTAGAAAAACCGCCTTTAGGGCGGTTTTTTGCTATCTGGAGATAAGTAATGTCAGCAAGCGAGTCTTCTTCTACACTAATGCGCATTGTTAAACATGTTCTGCTTTGGTGTATCTTTTCTTATTTTTATCACAGCGGGATCAATGTACTTGTAGCTATGGCCCATGATGCGCAGCCTGATTACGGGCTAATATCTTCAATCGCTTATGGTATTGGGTTTAATGTGTTAGTAGGGCACCTTATTGGCAAATACGACAAGCATTGGCCTGTTATTGCAGCATGTGTGATTTCTACTGTGGGTCTTATTGCTGTGCCTTTAATTATGTTAGGCAAAGATGGTTTAATGAGCGGTTTTTTTATTGCTTCGATGATCGCTACATTACCTGTTGCGACATTTGTAATTGATAAAATAAAGCAGCGAATTAGTGCAAACACTGAGCAAACGCAGTAAAACTAGGCGATATTCGTTGTTTTTTTATGTTAGTATGAGCACGTCTTTTAACTAAATAAACGTGAATTAAAACATGTCAGATAATTTTACAACAGACGCTGAAAAAGCAAGTTACGGTATTGGTTTACAAATGGGTGAGCAATTAAAAGCGAATCCATTCGAAGGTTTAAACTTAAATTCTGTATTTGAAGGTATGAAAGACGCATACACTGGTAATGATTTCCAAGTTGAAATCCCAGAAATTCAAGCAGCTTTTGAGAAAATCAACGCTGAGATCCAAGCTCGTCGTGAAGAAGAAGCTAAAGTTCTTGCAGCTGAAGGTATTGCATTCTTAGAAGAAAATGCAAAACGTCCTGAAGTAACAGTAACTGAATCAGGTCTTCAATACGAAGTACTTACTGCAGGCGACGGTGAAAAACCAACTGCAGATTCAACAATCCGTGCACACTACCACGGTACACTAATCAACGGTACAGTATTTGACAGCTCATACGAGCGTGGTCAACCAGCTGAATTCCCAGTTGGCGGTGTAATCAAAGGTTGGACTGAAGCAGTGCAAATGATGGGTACTGGTTCTAAGTGGCGTTTATACGTACCACACGAACTTGCTTACGGTGAGCGCGGTGCTGGTGCAGCAATCGCTCCTTTCTCAACGTTAATCTTTGACGTTGAGCTATTAGAAATCATCTAATCGATTTCAAATAGATATAAAAAAACCTGCTTTAAGCAGGTTTTTTTATGTCTGAACCAAATAGCTAATTAGCTATTTGATTCAGCGTATTCTTTACACGCAGCAGTGTTTTCACATTCACCATATAGGTAAAGAGAGTGGTTCGTCAGTTTAATACCATTCTCTGTTGCGATTTCTTCTTGACGACGTTCAATAGTGTCGTCTTCAAACTCAACTACCTTACCACATTTTAGGCACACTAAGTGGTCATGGTGAGTGCTACCTGATAATTCAAATACTGACTTGCCGCCTTCGAAGTGGTGGCGAGATACAATACCTGCATCATCAAATTGGTTAAGAACACGGTAGACAGTTGCAAGACCAATCTCTTCGCCTTTGTCTAAAAGAATTTTATAGACATCTTCAGCGCTGATGTGTTGGTTGTCTGGAGATTGTAGAATCTCTAAAATTTTAATACGTGGCAAGGTTACTTTTAACCCTGCTTTTTTTAATTCCAAGTTGTGATCAGTCATTCAATCTGTCTCAATTTTATTTAGTTATACTAGGCATCATCAAGATGCACACGACACATTAGCAACTATTAGAATAACGTGCCTAGTTACTAAGTGCAAAGAACAATTCGTCTATTTGCCGATTTTTCAAACAAAAATGAACTGGTTGTGCATCTTTACATCAGCTAGTAAATGCGAGTAGTACTTGTTATTAATCAGCAAGTTCCGCTAAACACATTTCGTCATAAACCTGAGCACACCAGTCTTTAACACGCTTTTCAGTAAGCTCTGGTTGACGGTCTTCATCAATACCAAGGCCAACAAAGTTGCTGTCATCTACGAGTGCTTTTGAAGCTTCGAAGTCGTAGCCTTCAGTTGACCAATGGCCCACTACGATTGCGCCACGCTCAGTAACGATATCGTTGATCATGCCCATTGCATCTAAGAAGTACTCTGCATAGTCTTCTTGGTCACCGCAGCCGAAAATAGCAACAAGTTTACCTTCGAAGTCAACTTCTTCTAATTCAGGGAAAAAATCATCCCAGTCACATTGAGCTTCACCGTAGTACCAAGTTGGAATACCGAATAACAATAAATCGAATTCAGCAATCTCTTCTTTAGAACTTTTTGCAATGTCGTGAACAGCTACAAGCTTTTTACCTAATTCTTTTTGAATCATTTTAGCTACGTGTTCAGTATTGCCTGTGTCACTTCCGAAAAAAATACCTACGCTTGACATGGATTTAAAACCTTCTATCTATCAATAGCCAATCTTTCTTGTAAAATTGTTTCAATCAACGCGCTACGGCTAATATTCTGCGCATCTGCCATATCGCTTAATGCTTGATATAACTGTGATGAAACCTTAAATTCTACACGCTTTAAACCACGTGCTTTATCTCGTTTTATTTGGTTACGTTTATTTACTTTTAATTGCATATCGCGAGGTAGGGGATTTGTTTTCGGCCTACCTGGACGCTTTTCGTATTCAAATAAATCGGGTGTTGTTCTATCTGTTTCTGACTTTGCCATGTCTAGCCCACACCTGCGCCTTGCCAGAAGACTTGAATAAGTCCTTTCGCTATAAACCCAGAACAGCCTAAAAATAGCACTAACCAAACGATGTATCGGCCAAATCGTGGTACATCACCTTTTTTAAGGACGTCTTGAATTGCCATTCCAATAAAAAAGAAAATACCGGCTAAGCCAAAATACAACCCTAAGGTATCAAATTCGTTAATTAACTGACTGACCATCAACGTATAAACCTTTAAATTAAACGGCGCGTACTATATCACACAAATTTGTAATAATTTAGTGCGCACGATCAAAAACAGCGAATTTAATCAGCCCTATTAATGAGCTAAAAAATCGCTGATTGCTTTATTAACAGCAAGTGGTTTTTGGGCATGTAGCCAGTGACCAGCACCATGAATAATTTTTGCTTTTGCATTAGGGAACAACGCCATAATAGCAGGGCGGTGCTCTGCTAAAATGTAGTCAGAATCATTACCTTTAATGAACAAAGTATCACATAAACAAGAATCATTTTCACTAACTTGCGCTAAAATATTTTCATATTGCTGGTATAAAACAGCTAAATTAAAGCGCCATTGATAGTGACCTTCATCATTTTTAGCAAAGCTTTTTAATAAAAATTGACGTACGCCCATTTCCTCAATGTGCTTGGCAAGTATTTCATCAGCCGATTTTCTATCTTTGATATTAGACTGTGCAACTTCGTTTAGGCCTGCAAAAATGGCACTGTGGCGAGGGTTATTAGCAACAGGAGAAATATCTAACACGACAAGCTTATCGATAAGTGAAGGGTGATTAAGTGCTAATTGCATGGCCACTTTGCCACCCATTGAATGACCTATGATGTGCGCTTTACTAATAGTTAGATGTTCAAGTAACTCACTGACATCTTTAGCCATAGCATGATAATTCATGGTATCGCTATGGAATGATTTACCGTGATTACGTAAATCGATATTCGTTACACGATAATTTTCAGCTAATGCTTTTGCGATTACATTGAGGTTTTCAAGTGAGCCAAACAAACCGTGGATCAATACAACGTCTGAACCTTGACCCATTTGTTGGTAGTTTAATAGCATTTTCAACTCCTATTTTTAATGGCAGTATTTTGCCTAGTGAAATTACAAAATGCAAAACATAGAGAATTGCTGCGAGCTTAGGTATAATCATTGAGAACTTTTAAAATGTGACCCGTAAAGACAGGAATAACATGAAAAAAATCGACATAGACGACGAGTTATATCAATACATTGCAAGCAACACGCAAAGTATTGGTGAAAGTGCATCAACCATTTTGCGTCGTTTATTAAACCTCTCTGATGGCACCAATGCCCCAGTTGAAACAACTACTAAAACTGAACAAGAAACCCCAGTTGTTGAAGTACAAGAACAAGCAGAACAAGAATCAAGCCCTGAACCTAGCAACGAAAATGTTGAAGAGGCTGCAGAAACTGTCACAGCATCGACACAAGTGAAAGGTAATGTGTTTAATGTATTAAACAAAGAAGAGCTGGCAATGCAAAAAGGTGTTGTTGGTCGATTCTTATTTATACTTGCTGCTTTATATAGAACGCATAAAAAAGATTTTGCTAACGTGCTTGAAATTAAAGGCCGTGATCGAGTTTATTTTGCCACAAGCAAAGAAGCACTTCTGGAGAGCGGTAGCAGCATGAATCCAAAAAATATCACTGATACTGAGTATTGGGTGATGACAAATTCAAATACAACCAGAAAAAAAATGATGCTTCACGAAGTAGCACTGTGCTTAGGTTACAGCGCAGATGAAGCAGAAAAAATTCGTGATTACTTATAATCCATAAGGAAATAATATGGCGATTCATCCAGATGCAGGTAAACCTGCACCGCAATCAAGCTTAGTGAATGTACCAAAACTGATCTCGGCTTATTACTTAAATGAACCAGACCTAGAACAAAACCCAGAGCATTGTGTTGCTTTTGGTACATCTGGCCATCGTGGTTGTTCGTTCGATGTAAAATTTAATGAATCGCATATTTTAGCGATCACTCAAGCAATTTGTGATTACCGTAAAGAAAACAATATTTTTGGCCCACTTTTCTTAGGTAAAGATACACATGCATTGAGTGAAGCGGCTTTTAACTCTGCTATTGAAGTACTTGTTGCAAACGAAGTGCAAGTCATTGCACAAGAAAATGACGATTACACGCCAACGCCGGTAATCAGTCATGCTGTTGTTTGCCATAATAAAGAAAATCCAAATGAACTTGCTGATGGTATTGTGGTAACACCTTCACATAACCCGCCAGAAGATGGTGGTTTTAAATATAACCCGCCAAATGGTGGCCCAGCAGATACTGATGTTACTAAGTGGATTGAAGACAGAGCAAATCAATTACTTTTAGAAGACTTAGTTGAAGTTGAGTTATTTCCGTATGCTAAAGCATCACGTTCTGGTTTTATTAAGTACCAAGACTTAATTACCCCTTATGTTGATGACTTAGTTAATATCGTTAATCTAAAAGCAATTAGCGATGCGAAAATCAAAATTGGTGTGGATCCACTTGGTGGCTCTGGTATCAACTTTTGGCCAGTCATTGCAGAAAAATATAATTTAGACTTAACGGTCGTAAATGAATCTGTTGACCCAACATTTTCGTTCATGCCTTTAGATAAAGACGGCAAAATCCGTATGGATTGTTCATCTCCTTATGCAATGACAAACCTTATTGCATTGAAAGATGACTATGATATCGGTATAGGTAACGACCCTGATTATGACCGCCATGGTATTGTTACTCCTGACGGCTTAATGAATCCAAATCACTTTTTAGCAGTTGCGATTGACTACTTATTAAATAACCGCGAATGGTCAAAAGAGGTCGCAATTGGTAAAACGCTGGTATCAAGCGGCATGATTGATAAAGTGGTTGCACGTAATAACCGCGAAGTAAAAGAAGTACCGGTAGGCTTTAAATGGTTTGTTGAAGGCTTAAGCAAAGGTACCCTTGCTTTTGGTGGTGAAGAAAGTGCAGGGGCGTCATTCTTACGCTTTGATGGTACAGTTTGGAACACTGATAAAGATGGTTTCATCTTAGGTCTACTTGCTGCAGAGATTTTAGCTGTAACAGGTAAAACACCATCACAGCTTTATAAAGAACTTGAGCAAGAGTTCGGTGCGCCTATTTATAAACGTATTGATGCGCCAGCTAATACAGAACAAAAATCACGTTTAAAAGCGTTATCAGCGGATGATGTAACTGCAAGTACCTTAGCGGGTGATGCCATTACGCAAAAACTAACCCATGCTCCTGGTAATAACGCTGCTATCGGCGGTTTAAAAGTTGTTACTGAAAACGGTTGGTTTGCTGCACGCCCATCTGGCACTGAAGACATCTACAAAATTTACCTTGAATCATTCAAAGGTGAAGAACATCTAGCATTATTAGAAAAAGAAGCGAAAAAGCTGGTTGATTCAGTAATTAGCTAATTCCTTTTTTACCTATTAAAACGGCTGAGTTTCTCAGCCGTTTTTGTATTCTACTCTCACACATTTTTAGGATAGAACAATGAGCTATTCAACTCCTTCATATCTCGAACAATTAAAAAGTACTGGCGACTTTTTAACCCTGACCCGTAACAATGAATTTTCACTCGAACCTTGTGCATTTACCCTTGAAAACGGTACTGATGTCACTGTTCACGACACGGGTATCATTGAGTTTCAACCTGCGCAGCAGACAAACAAAGATATTGTACTTTCAAGTGCGGTACATGGTAACGAAACTGCGCCAATTGAAATCTGCGATCAATTAATCAAGTCAATCGTTACAGAACAACTTACCTTGCAGCAGCGTGTACTGTTTATTTATGGTAATCCTAAATCTATTAATATCGGTAAGCGTTTTGTAGATGAAAACTTAAACCGTTTGTTTAATGGTCATCATACAGTAGAAGGTATTGCTTCTAACCCTGAGCGAGTGCGTGCAAAGCTCCTTGAAGACGTTGTTACTGATTTCTTTGCTAGAGGCAACCAGGGCAGTGAGCGTTTTCATTATGATCTTCACACAGCAATTCGTGGCTCTAAAAATGAAAAGTTCGCAGTGTATCCTTTCTTACATGGTAAACCGTGGAAAAAATCACAACTGCAATTTTTACTTAGCTGTGGCGTAAACACGGTACTAATGATGAAATCAGCGGCAACTACCTTCAGTTACTACTCGTCGTTTGTACATGGAGCTGACTCATTTACGGTAGAACTTGGCCAAGTAAAACCATTTGGCGAAAACGACATGTCGCGATTTGAGAAAACCAAACAAACCTTAATTGCATTAATTAGTCAAAAATCTGTTGAATATAAAGAATTTAATGCAGAGGATTTCGAGTTGTTTTCTGTATATAGAACAATAAACCGTACTTGCGAAGACTTTAGTTTTCCATTTGCTGATGATGTGGAAAATTTCACCGGTTTCGCAAAGGGCGAATTAATGGCAACTGATGGTCAGACCAGATATGAAGCGGAAGTAGACGGTGAAGCTATTATCTTCCCAAACGCTGATGTAGCCTTAGGTCAGCGCGCTTTGCTTACCGTTATTCCAATGCAAGTTGATAGCAACTTTATTTAAAATCTCTGCATTAACACCCATCTATATTTAGTTAACTATATGACTATAAAGAATTTATCTTGTTGTATAGTTAACTTTCCATGCGTTTTTAGCCATTTGTCATCTATTCGTCTATGATTAGTTGAATAACAACTTACGTTAACGTAAAGTGACGGCAGTTTAATTTAATTAGATTGAATATTGCGCAAACTTTATCCTTACAGCTCATGCTGATAAAAATATAATTAAGGGCAGTAGCGTAGGTTTCTGACAACGAAAGAAGGTAGGTTATGAGTAATCCAAATAACGTATCGCTAAACATTAATCATGAACTGTCATTTATTGATGGTCACGCATTAACGATCCCTACATTAAGTATTCTTAATGAGGAAGGCGACATCTACGAAGGTGCAACCGCACCTGATATCGACAAAGCAACGGCAATCCGCCTATATGAAACAATGCGTTTTATTAGAGCACTTGATGAGCGTATGCAAGCAGCACAGCGTCAAGGCCGTGTTAGCTTTTATATGCAATGTCTAGGCGAAGAAGCGGCTGTAACAGCATCAGCTGCAGCGCTTGATCAAAACGATATGATCATGGCCCAATACCGTGAGCAAGCAGCTTTACGTTATCGTGGTTTTAGCCTTGACCAATTCATGAATCAAATGCTCTCAAATGAAAAAGATTTGGGTAAAGGTCGCCAAATGCCAATTCACTATGGCTCACGCGAACTTAACTACATGACTATTTCATCACCGCTTGGTACACAAATTCCACAAGCAACAGGTTATGCATATGGTCAAAAAGTTCGTCATATTGATGCCCAAACCGGTGAGTTAAACAGCACTATTGATAACATCACTATTTGTTACTTTGGTGAAGGCGCTGCGTCTGAAGGTGATTTCCATGCTGGTTTAAATATGGCCGCAGTTCATGAAGCACCAGTAATTTTCTTTGCTCGTAACAATGGTTATGCGATTTCTACACCTGCTGATGAGCAATTTAAAGGTGATGGTATTGCATCACGTGGTGTTGGCTATGGCATTAAAACAATTCGTGTTGATGGTGCTGATGCACTTGCTGTTTATGCAGCAACTAAAAAAGCCCGTGAAATTGCAACGACTAAAGGTGAACCTGTTTTAATTGAATCGATTGCCTATCGTCTTGGCGCTCACTCAACCAGTGACGACCCTAGTGGCTATCGTACAAAAGATGAAGAAGCAAAACATAAAGGCTGTCCAATCGAGCGTTTCCGTAAGTGGTTATTAAAACAAGGTTGGTTAGATGAAGCGCAAGACGCGAAAGACAAAGAAACAATTCGTGAAGAAATTTTAGCGGCTCTTAAACGCGCTGAAAAAGTAGCAAAACCAGCATTAGAAGACCTTATTTCTGATGTGTATGATAAGCCAATCCCATCACTGCAAAAACAATATGAAGAACTAAAAGAGCACATTTTGCAGCATCCTGATGCTTATCCAACAACTGCAGGGAGATTAAAGTAATGGCTAAAATGAACATGCTTCATGCAATTAACTCTGCCCTTGATATCACCATGGCAGAGCATCCAAATGCATGTATTTTCGGTGAAGATGTTGGTTATTTTGGTGGTGTATTCCGTGCTACATCTGGCTTACAAGAAAAATATGGTAAGCATCGTGTGTTCAATACTCCGTTAACTGAGCAAGGTATTTTAGGTTTTGCAAATGGTTTAGCGGCGTTCGGTGCACCTGCTTTAGCTGAAATTCAATTTGCTGATTATATTTTCCCTGCATTTGACCAAATCGTGAATGAATCAGCTAAATTCCGTTACCGTAGTGGTAATGAATTTAATGTTGGCAATCTAACAATCCGTACACCATACGGTGGTGGTATTGCAGGTGGTTTATATCACTCACAATCACCAGAAGCTTATTTTGCTCACACACCGGGTTTAAAGTTAGTTGTGCCACGTAACCCATACCAAGCAAAAGGTTTGCTTCGTGCATCAATTAAAGATGATAACCCTGTTATTTTCTTTGAGCCGAAACGTTTATACCGTGCATCAACAGGTGAAGTGCCAGAAGAAGATTACAGCATCGAGCTTGGTAAAGCTGAAATCGTGCAAGAAGGCACTGATGTCACTGTACTTGCTTGGGGTGCTCAGCTGGAAATCATCGAAGACGCCGCTAAAAAAGCTGCAGAGCAAGGTATTAGCTGTGAAGTGATCGACTTACGTACCATTTTACCATGGGATGTTGAGACCATTGCTAAATCAGTGACTAAAACAGGTCGTTTAGTGGTAAGCCACGAGGCACCAATCACGAATGGTTTTGGTGCAGAGATCGTTGCAACAATTCAACAAGAGTGTTTCTTACACCTTGAATCGCCAATTACTCGCGTGTGTGGTTTAGATACGCCATACCCATTAGCACTTGAAAAAGAATATGTGCCGGATGCACTTAAAGTGCTTGCTGCGATCAAGCAATCAGTAGAGTTTTAGGAGTCAGTATGTCTAAAGATTTTATCTTGCCAGATATCGGCGAAGGCATCGTAGAGTGTGAAATTGTTGAATGGTTAGTTGCAGAAGGCGATTCTGTAAAAGAAGATCAGCCTATTTGTGATGTTATGACCGACAAGGCGCTTGTGCAAATTCCTGCTGTTCATGATGGTGTGATCAGTAAGCTCTATTATGCAAAAGGGGATATTGCGAAAGTACATGCACCATTATTTGCAATGGATGTTGATGGCGAAGCACCAACACAAAGTGAAGTAGTTCAAGCTCCTGCAGCAACTGAAGCATCATCTGAGGCTGGTGAGCACTTAGAAGATTTCATATTACCCGATATCGGTGAAGGGATCGTTGAATGTGAAATCGTTGAGTGGTTAGTCAGTGAAGGCGATGAAATCGTAGAAGACCAAGCTGTGTGTGATGTAATGACAGACAAAGCATTGGTGCAAATTCCGGCTAAATACACAGGTAAAGTTGAAAAGCTTTATTATCAAAAGGGTGATATTGCAGCGGTTCACAGTCCATTATTCCAAATGAGCATTGCCGGCCAAAGTGCAGAGCCAGATGTAAGTTCTGCGGTAGTTAAAGCACAAACAAATGCAGCAACTAAACCAGCACAGAAACCTGCGGCTTCAGCAAACTCTAGCAAACAACTTAATAAGAAAGCGGTTGCTTCACCTGCTGTTCGACGTAAAGCCCGCGAACTTGATGTTGATTTAACGCAAGTACCAGGCTCTGGTAAAAACGGCCGTATTTATAAACAAGATATCGAAGATTTCTTGAATGAAACACCAAGCCAAGCAGCATCACAACAAGCTTCGCCAAAAGCGGCAGAGCCTGTATCAACGGTGGTGTCTTCTGGTGGCAGTCGCGTAGAGCCTATTAAAGGCATTAAAGCGGCAATGGCTAAGCAAATGGTTGCTTCAGTTTCGACAATTCCTCACTTTACTTTCTGTGATGAAATTGACCTCACTAAACTAATTGCAATGCGCAGTGAGCTCAAAGAGCAGTATAAGCAGCAGGGTGTTAAGCTCACTATGATGCCGTTCTTTATCAAAGCACTGTCGTTAGCGATTAAGCAATTCCCAGTACTAAACTCGCAAGTAAATGATGATTGCAGCGAGCTAACTTACTTTGATGATCATAACATCGGTATGGCGGTTGATTCTAAGATTGGTTTACTTGTACCAAACATTAAATCATGCCAGTCAAAGAGTATCGTAGATGTTGCAAACGAAGTGACCCGCTTAACTGAAGCAGCACGTGATGGTCGTGTTTCACCGGATGATTTGAAAGGCGGCACTATTAGCATTTCTAACATCGGTGCGATTGGCGGCACAATTGCAACCCCGATCATCAATAAACCTGAGGTAGCGATTGTTGCTTTAGGTAAACTGCAGCATTTACCTCGCTTTGATGCACAAGGTAATGTGATTTCAGCAGCAATTATGCAAGTAAGCTGGTCTGGTGACCACCGAGTGATTGATGGCGGAACAATTGCCCGCTTCAATAACTTATGGAAGTCTTACTTAGAAGACCCTGCAAAAATGATGATGGCCATGAGCTAACATTAGTAAGCATTAAAAAACCAGCCTCGGCTGGTTTTTTTAATTGTAAATTTTGTATTTGCTATTTACCGTAAAAATACAACCCATAACCGAGTATCAGCGCTGGAATTGTTGAATACACCGTCGCGATTAAGGCCGCTTTTGGCGCTAATGCGATAGCTGGGAATAGGGCATCGCCGTCATTTGAAATTGCATTGGCTGCCATCGCACTAAATGGAATAATACCTTGAATATAGAGTGTCATCACGACGATTTGTGGCCCGCAGCCGGGTAATAAGCCAATAGCCACAGCCACCAGCGGTGCAAGATAAGCATACTCAGAAAACCACGCTGTTAAATCAACACCAACTAGGTTAACGAGAATTTCAAACAGCATAAAACTGGCAACAACCCAGGCCGTAACAAAGTGCGTGTCCATTAACACTTTCGTGAGTTTTGAAGGAGGTGTGCAAGGTGCTTCTTCACTGGTTACTTGCTTATAACTGCTGCCTTTAGAAGACAGTGCCCACACAACCACGGTGAATAGTGCCATGATTGAGCCAAATACAGTAATGCCCTCATTAATACCACTGCCAAATACACTTAAGTCGGTATTGGTGGCGATAACAAAAGCAACAATCAAGCTCGGTACTAAAGCAAATTTCCATACTGGTCGGCTAAACTTTAACGCTTTTGGTTGGCATTGTGGCTGCTCGTTGTATTCGCTAGCCTCATCAGGCTGAAATTTATTTGGGCTATGAAATGTATTAACTAATTGACCACTAATAACGCCTACAGCAACACCTATTAACATCATTAATAAGCCATCAAGCGGACGGGTTGCTAACAGTAAAAAGGCGGCATCACCCATGGTTGCGGTTAAGACAGCAACAACAGAGCCAAAGCTAGCCTGCTTTTTAGTAAATTGGGTTACCACAATAATGGCACCCCCACAGCCAGGTAAAGCACCTAAAATTGAGGCAAAACTCACCTCTAGAATGCCTGATTTAGCGCGTAGATAGCTCAGCTGTAACTGAGGAAGTTTATCAATAAGGTAGTAATAGATTAATAAGGTGGCTGCAACAAATACAGATACTTGAAAAAAAGCATCACTTAGCGCTTGTAGGGTGAATTCTCGGCTTGCAGGTACCGCCAAAGAAATTAGTAATAAAAGGGGTAAAAATAAGCGTTTATTGTCCGTAATGTAACACCTCGCTTTGTTAGGAATAAACCTCGTTTGTGTTAGTGAGAGCATACAGTGCAACCTTAAAATTAATCAGGTTACACTGTAGTACGATTTTAAATGAAAATCAATCTCATTTGTATCTATTTGCGTTGGAACTCAGAATTGGCATTCCAGGTCGGCCATTCTTTTCGTTCTGAGATATCAAAACCTACTTGATAGAATAACTGAAGGTCCTGAACGGCACCTGATAAATCCCATTCATCACGGTAACGGTCGCAAGGCTGATGATAACAACCACGAAGCACCAGGCTCATACGCTTACGGTAATTTGCCGTTTCTTCATCAAGGGCTTCACTACCACCACCGGCATACATTGCTGGTACACCCATGTTTGCAAATGCAAAGTGATCAGAGCGGTAGTAACCACCTGAAGACGGTTTAGGGTCGCCAGATACTGTACGGCCTTGCGCTTTTGCAGCTGTTTCTAGTAGGCTATCCATTTCAGATTTGCCAATACCAACAACACTGATGTCTTTTACTTTACCTAATAGGTTTAAGCTATCCATATTGATGTTTGCAACCGTTTGTGATGCTGGGATCACTGGATTTGCAGCATAATATTTCGAGCCAAGTAAACCTTGTTCTTCAGCAGTAACGGCTAAGAAAGTCATTGAACGGCTAGGGTGCTCAGGTAGGGTCGCGAATGCTTCAGCAACTTCGATTAAGCCAGCAGTACCCGTTGCATTATCGTGGGCGCCATTATAGATTTGGTCGCCTTTGCGGGTTTTATCAGTACCAAGGTGATCCCAGTGAGCTGAATAAATGATGTGCTCATCAGGCTTTTCGCTACCCGGTAACGTCGCGATAAAGTTATACGAAATTGATTTTTTAATTGTGTTATTTACTTCAACACTTGCAGTTAGGTCGCCCATATCAACATGGTAAGCGCCTTTTGCCGCATTCGCTTTCATGGTATCGAAATCTAAGCCTGCTTTTGTGAAAAGCTCTTTAGCAACATCTGTTGTTACCCAGCCTTCAACAGCAACACGGTCCATGTTGTTATTTTCTTTTTGGAAACCAAATTGCTCACCGCTCCAAGAGTTTTCAACAACTGACCATGGGTAAGAAGCCGGTGCTGTTTCGTGGATGATAATCGCACCTGCTGCACCTTGACGGCTTGCTTCTTCATATTTGTATGTCCAACGACCGTAATAGGTCATGGCATCGCCCGTGAATAAATCAGGGTTTTTCGTCGCAAAACCAGGATCGTTTACCAGCATAACAACGGTTTTGCCTTTAACATCTAGGCCTTCGTAGTCGTTCCAGTTGTACTCTGGTGCATTAACACCGTAACCAACGAATACTAATTCAGAATCTTTAATGCTTTGCTTAGCACTAATACGGCTACTACCCATTACCATATCTTTTTTGTATTGGTAATCTTTGCCGCCAATAGTAAGTACCATGTCTGAATCAGCTTCTAGTGAAACAAGCGGTACTTCTTGTAAGAAGCTATCACCATTACCCGGCTCAAAACCCAATGCTTTAAATTGGTCGGTTAAATAGGCAAGCGTTAGCTCTTCACCTTTCGATGAGGGGGCACGGCCACCGAACTCATCAGAGGCAAGCACTTTAATGTGCTCTGCTAGTTGCTCTGAGTTAATGCTTTGATAGGCTTTTTCGACATCACTTGATGTGATACTTGTTGAAGCACAGCCCGCAAGAATAGCACTTGCAAGGACTGTCATTGGAAAATAGCGTTTCATAATAGCTCTTTTTTTGTTTTATGGTGGCGTTAGTATATGAGGTTCTATTAATGAGAACCAGTTTTTACGGTAAACTACCCACAATACATCAATAAGTTAAAAAATAAGCAATGAAACGATTTACTGCTCCCGAGCAATGGTCAACGAAATACCTTACAACGGGTGCCTTTAGTGACCTAGCCACGCTATTTAATATTGATAAACTCTCAGATTGGCCATCTTGCCAGTGGTTTAATCAATATCTAAATGCGAAAACTACACAGGGCAAAGCCATAACCTTTGTTGAAGATGAACAGTTTGCTGATGAAACCCGTTATTATGAGCAAATCATATTTGAAACAGGGCAAGTACCAACAAGACAACAAAATTGGCATGACCTTTTTGGTGGCTTTATTTGGTGTTTATTCCCAAAAACCAAAGCGCTGATTAATCATCAGCACATTGAAGAAATTAAACTGCATGGTCTAAAAGAGCGTAGTAAACACCGAAACGCACTGACCTTATTTGATGAATGCGGCGTGGTGCTGGCAATTACTGAACAAAGCTGGCAGCAGCAATTACGCGACCACCAATGGCAGCAAGCCTTTGTAGAACAGCGTGAACAGTGGGGTAAATGCATTAGACCATTTATGTTTGGCCATGCTAACTACGAAATGCTCACACAGCCTTATATTGGTTTAACGGGGAAAGCATTATTTGTAATTGTTCCTGATGACATATTTTGTAAAGATTTAACCGAGCAATATGCGTATCTAGATCAACGTCTTTATGAGATGATTAAGCATGATGATTGTTTGCGTGATAACAAAAATTTATCACCCTTACCCTTGTTAGGCGTACCGGGATGGTGGACTGACAATGAAAATCCAGAATTTTACAGTAACACTGATTACTTTAGACCGAAACGAAGGAAACGCACATGATTGAAGTGGCAGGGCTTAAAAAGAAGTTTAAGCTAACAAAAGATCATAAAAAAAATAAAACGGATAACGTAGACCCCCGTGAAGATAAAGAGTTTTTTCATTCTGTAAGAGACGTCAGCTTTCAATGTAACAAAGGTGAAGTACTCGGTTTACTCGGCCCAAATGGTGCCGGTAAAACAACCACCCTTAGAATGATTTCAACAGCCTTAAAACCAGATGAAGGCAGCATTACCATCTCTGGTCACGATATCGTTAAAAAGCCATTAGTTGGCCGCAAATCAATTGGATTTCTGTCAGGTAGTACTGGCTTATATGGGCGTTTAACAGTAAAAGAAAACGTTGAATACTTTGCCCGTTTACATGGCATGAGTAAAAAAGCGGTCGCCGCTCGTTGTGATGAGCTATTCACCTTACTTGATATGCACAGCTTTATTGATAAACGCGCCGAAAACCTTTCAACAGGTATGAAGCAAAAAGCCAATATTGCCCGTGCTGTTGTTCATCATCCTGATGTGGTTATTCTTGATGAGCCGACAACTGGTTTAGATATTATGACTACGCAAACCGTCATTAACTTTATTCGCGGCCTTAAAGAGCAGGGCACACCAGTTATTTTCTCAACGCACCATTTAGATGAAGTTGCCTTACTGTGTGACCGTGTTGCAGTGATAAACCAAGGAATTAGTTGCTTTGATGGCACCTTAGATGAGTTTAAACAAACAGGTCAAAGTGAAGAATTAAACCAAGCGTTTATGAATATTTTAACGGAGAGCCGTAATGTTTGAAGTATTTAAAAAGGAATTAAAAGAGCTATTACGTGACCGTAAAACATTGATTTTCGTTGTTGCACTACCGGTTGCTATCTTCCCACTGTTATTTGCTGTTATGGCCTTTATTAGTTCACAAGCGGCGTTAGAGGCAGAACAAGAGGTCCATACTTACGCTATTATCAATGGTAATTACGCGCAAGATTTTACAGATAAAGTGTTTTACCATAAGAGCTTTGCTTTATATAAAGGTGATGAAACCTTTAATACGGTAGAAGATCTCACTAAAGCGGTAAAAGCAGGTACCATAGACATGGGTATCTATTTACCGTCAGACGCTAAGCAAACGTTAGATGATGCAAAGCAAAGTGAATGGCAAGTTGTGTATAACGACGCAAAAGCAATTAACTTCCTATTTGACCGTGTAAAAGAACTGGCAAAAGAATATGGCGATACGCTGCGTACAAACAAACTATTAAGCTTTGGTGTATCAGAAGAGCAGCAAGCTGCTATTATCGAGCCTATTAAAGTGGTGAAGGTCGACACTGCAGATAAACGTGAAAATCTGGGTGAGAAAATTGGTGGGTTTATTCCTTATCTACTTATTCCTCTGGTATTGATGGGCGCAACGTACCCGGCGATTGATTTAGGAGCTGGTGAAAAAGAGCGTGGTACGCTCGAAACCTTGTTACTTACACCAATCACCCGTACACAGCTGGTGTTAGGTAAGTTTGTAACCTTACTTGCTTCTTCTATTGCAACAACCACCATTACCGTACTCAGTATGGGTGTGTGGATATCAGTGGCCATTGCATTTGTAGATTTAGCCGTTGTTAAAAACGCATTTAGCTCTTTAACTGTATTAGATTTAGGGCTAATTTTTGTGCTGTTATTACCTATTGCTGCAATCTTCTCATCATTAACGTTGGCTATTTCTATCTATGCGCGAACCTTTAAAGAAGCACAAAACTACATGGCACCACTTAGCATGGGTGTAATTTTTCCAATTATGGTTGCCTTAATGCCTAATGTTGAGCTTACGAGCAAAACAGCATTTATTCCTGTGACAAATGTAGCTCTGGCAATCAAAGAAATCATTAAAGGTACAGTTGATTACACACTCGTGGGTTTAATTTTCTTAGCGACAGTCATTGTGGCAGGTGCATTACTTGCGTTTTGTGTTAAATGGTTCAATAAAGAAGATGTACTATTTAGATAGTAAATTACAATAAATTTAAGCCCCGAGTAGGGGCTTTTTACGTTTAGGTCTAGGCTGCATCTTGGTTTTTATCATAAGCAGTCTTTGGTGTAAGTTTACTAATGTCTGCCGAGTGAATCACTTTTTTAGTTTCACTCCAGTGCAATAACTCTATACGCCCAGAGCTGTTCTCTACTAATGCAGTGCAGTTTTCAATCCAGTCGCCATCATTGCAATATAAAATTCCATCAACCACTTTAACAGCTGGGTGATGAATGTGCCCACAAATAATGCCATCGACGGCTTGTTTTTTTGCTTCGTGGATGGCCGCTTTTTCAAATGCATCAATAGCTTCACGTGCTTTATGCACGCGTGCTTTGATCCAAGAGGCCAATGACCAATAATTACCGCCAAATAAACGCCGAATGCGATTAGTCCAGCGATTTAAAAATAATAAAAAGTCGTATCCTGCATCGCCTGCAATACTGATTAATTTGTTGTAGCGCGTTGCTGAGTCAAAATCGTCACCATGTAACAGTAAAAGCCGTTTTTTGGCTTTTGTGGTATGGATATATTGCTTGTGTACTTCGATACCGAATAATGAATCATTGGTATAATGGCGAAAGGTTTCGTCGTGGTTACCCGGTATATAGATAACTCGAGTGCCATCTTTTGCTTTTTGTTGAATAAGCGCAAGCACATCATAATGACTAGGATGCCAAAAAAACTGTCGTTTCATTGACCATAAATCAACAATATCACCGACCAAATACAGAACATCGCATTCAATGGCATTTAAAAAATCTAGTAAATACTGCGCTTGGCAGTCTTTATAACCTAAGTGAACGTCGGAAATCCAAACGGCAGGATAGTGGGTTTTACTACTGCAAGTGGTGTTATTCATGGCATTTACTCATGGTGTAATAAAGTAAATGCTAGGCAGAATCAATGACAGTTAAAAGACGCTTTAGCGAAACATCTATGACAATTAATAAAACAAAAAAACCGCCGAAGCGGTTTTTTAAATTTTGTTGAGCAGACTTAATTAGCCTTTAACAAGTGCGGCAATTTCAGAAGCGGCACTATCTAAATCAAGCATTAGCTTTTCGCCAGTACGACGGTTTTTAAGCTCAACCTTGTTTTCATCAAGGTTACGCTCACCAATTACTAATGTGAAAGGCACACCTAGTAATTCCATATCGTTAAACATAACACCTGGGCGCTCTTTACGGTCATCAAACAACACATCTAAACCGGCATCTTTCAAGCCTTTGTAAAGGTTATCAGCAATATTAGGAATACGATGAGACTTGTGCATGTTCATTGGCACAATCGCTAAATCAAATGGTGCGATAGGTTGCGGCCATTTAATACCGTATTGGTCATTGTTTTGCTCAATAGCGGCAGCTACGATACGTGATACACCAATACCGTAACAACCCATTGTCATTACTTGGTTTTTACCTGTTTCACTTAATACGCCAGCTTTCATTGCTTCTGAGTATTTAGTACCAAGTTGGAAAATATGACCTACTTCAATGCCACGTTTGATTTGCAGTGAACCTTGACCACATGGGCTTGGGTCGCCTTCAACGATATTACGGATATCAGCCACTTCGTAGTTTTCTACATCGCGATCCCAGTTGATACCGCTGAAATGTTCACCATCTTTATTAGCACCTGCTACAAAGTCAGCCAAAACGTTAGCTGTGCGATCAACAATAATTGGCATTGATAGACCAACAGGGCCTAATGAACCTGGTTTTGCGCCAATTGCAGCAACGATGTCTTCTTCTTTCGCCATTTCTAGCGGTGAGTCTACAAGTGGATGCTTCTCAGCTTTTAACTCGTTTAATTCATGGTCGCCACGTAATACAAGAGCAACTAAACCACGTTGTTCGTTTTCATCTGGTGCGCCATACACGATTAATGTTTTCACGCCGCGATGAGGTTTAACACCATAGTGCTCTTTAAGCTCAGCAATTGATTTTGCATCAGGCGTTGGGAACGCTTTTAACTCTTTACTTGCTGCTGGGCGCTCTTCAGTCGGTGCTAATGCTTCTGCTTTTTCGATATTTGCAGCGTAATCACTTGCATCACTAAATGCGATTGCATCTTCGCCTGATTCGGCAAGTACATGAAACTCGTGTGAAACGCTACCACCAATTGAACCTGTATCAGCGATAACAGGGCGGTAATCAAGACCAAGGCGCTCGAAGATGTTGCAGTATGCTTTGTGCATTACTTGGTATGTTTTCTCTAAACACTCATCACTTAAGTGAAAAGAGTACGCATCTTTCATGGTAAATTCACGGGCACGCATTACACCAAAACGAGGGCGAACTTCGTCACGAACTTTTGTTTGTACTTGGTAAAGAGTAAGCGGTAATTGCTTATAAGAGCTCACTTCTTTACGTACAAAATCTGTGATCACTTCTTCGTGAGTTGGACCAAGTGCAAATGGACGGTTGTGACGGTCATTAATACGAAGTAATTCAGGGCCGAATTGCTCCCAACGACCAGACTCTTCCCAAAGATCAGCAGGTTGGATAATAGGCATTAACATTTCGATAGCGCCTGCTTTATCCATTTCTTCACGTACGATGTTTTCTACTTTTTTAAGTACGCGTAGACCAGAGGGCAACCATGTATACAAACCCGACGCAACGCGGCGGATCATGCCTGCTCGTAGCATTAATTGATGAGAAACAATTTCTGCATCAGACGGAGTTTCTTTAAGTGTTGCGAGTATATATTGACTGGTACGCATCTCTATTCCAAGTAGTGTTAAAATTATTATCGTTTACTCAAGACGTTTGAGTAATAACAAGGCGCTAAGTTTACCAGTGGAAGCACTGACACTAAAGCGCTATATGCTAAAAACTAGCATTTTTCAATGCTGGTCACTGTATTATGATTGTCCTGAACATGCCACCTAATATTAAAATCATATAAGGTCATGCCGTAGCTTTGCTCTGAGTCACGTTGCTTTTTATAAGCTGGGCGAGGATCTTGCTTTAATACATTGCTTATAAACGCTTTTAATTCAGGTTGCTCAGTTTGCTTTGCAATAAACGCCAGGGCTTCTTCACTAAACTCAACGCTCATATCGGTTTCTGGTCGGGTATCGGCAAAGCCTGCGGTGGCATCGGTCATTGCGTCTGAGTAGGGCAAATATGGCTTAATGTCTAAAATAGGTGTGCCATCGAGTAAATCGATTCCTGAAAGCAATAAGCTTAACTGACCATTTTTATACTCGATACCCTCTAATTTTACGGCACTCATGCCAATTGCATTTGGGCGAAAGGTTGCACGTGTTGCAAATACACCTTTACGTTCATTACCGCCTAGGCGAGGGGGTCTCACCATTGCTGAATAGCCTTTATCTGCGGTTTCATGAAATCTGAATAGTAACCAAATATGGCTAAATTCATCGAGGCCGCGTACAAACTCTTCACGATTAAAATCGCTGCTAAATACCAGCTTTGCTTTAGCTTCAGGAACTAAACGAGGTTGGCGAGGTATGGCAAACTTTTGTTTATAAGGAGATTGAATATGGCCGACGGCAGTTAATTGGTATTCGCTCATTGTGCATTGTCGTTAAGAAAATCTGCCGACATTTTACATGCATTACATGCAAACACAAAAAAGGCAGTCGAGACTGCCTTTTAAATATTTAGACTGTATAGTCTAAATTAAAACATGTATTGGAATGATACAGACGCAACGTCCATATCTGGGTCAATATCATCTTCTAATTTATAGCGCTCATACTCTAAACGTACTTGCATGTTTGTTGTGAAAGCATATTCTACACCTGCACCATAAAATACATCACCACCGTCTGAGTCAGCACTGATGCTGCCAAGCTCGCCTAGGTCTTGCTCAATTTCAGCATCCCACTCTAGCCAACCACCTTTGGCATAAACAGAAAAGCTATCTGTAATTGGGGCTGCTAAGCGTGCTGCTAGTGAAACACCGTCAATTTCAGCTTTAGAATCGATATCGCTTACTTCATCAAAATTTTGATAAGCAAGTTCAAGGCTTAAGTACTTGTTAAACTGAGTACCAATATAGCCTTTTAGCATTTGTGAATCGTCATCGAAGTCAGTGTCATTTTCACTGTCTTCAAACTCAAAAGAATATTGGCCGTAGCCGATACCGGTATAAATACGCGGAGAATCCATTTCGGTAATATCTGCATGTGCAGCATTATTAAAACCTAGTAGTGCTAAAGAAAGTGCAGAAAGTGAAATTGCTTTAATCATTTAATAGCTCCTTTATAAAATAAATAAACGAATGTTTCGCGTCATTCACAAGGAGTATTGCAATGGCAATGCCAAGCTGAAAATAAAGCCTAAAGTATTGTTTTTAGGCTTCATTAAGTGGTTTTTTAAACAGTTTGTTGAAACTGTAATCAGGCATTCAGTTTGGCAGTCGTAACAATTTCAGGGTGCTCTGTAGAAGTTACTAGGTGCAGTTTATATTTTTGTTGCTTTAAATTTTAGGCTTTTTGTAAAAGGGTTTCTGTTTCTATCGCGATCTCTTTCATTTTTATCGCATAGTTTTCAATTTTCTTTTCTTCGTCTGTTACGGCTGTATATGAAGGTACTTCAATTGGGTAGCCTGCTTCATCCATTGCAATAAAACTTATAACACAATGATTGGTTTCAACTAGATTTTGTGTTTTAGGGTCGCCGCAGCGTACTTGAATAAAGATTTGCATGCTGGTTTTACCTGTGTGGGCAATACTGGCTTTCACTTCGACTATTTGGCCAACCAAAATAGGGCGCTGAAACTTTACACCCGCAACTGAGACAGTTACGCAGTAATGACCGCTCCAACCTGCAGCACAGGCGTAACCAGCTTGGTCAATCCACTTCATTACCACACCACCATGAACTTTACCGCCAAAATTGACATCGGTAGGCTCAGCTAAAAAACGAAAGGTTACACTTGAAGACGGCATACTTTACTCACTTTTATAAAACACGACACTTTCAGCATAGCCTAAAAAAGGGGCCGAAGCCCCTGCAATTTAGGATAAATTTTAATTAAATGAGTAACGTGCGTTACATATTAGGGTAGTTTGGCCCTCCTGCTCCTTCAGGTGTTACCCAAGTAATGTTTTGACTTGGGTCTTTAATGTCGCAGGTTTTACAGTGCACACAGTTTTGTGAGTTGATCACAAACTCTTTCTTACCTTCAACTTCTTGTACTTCGTACACACCTGCAGGGCAGTAGCGTTGTGCTGGCTCATCGAATTGCGGTAAATTCACTGCAATAGGAATCGAGTTATCTTTAAGCTTTAAATGGCATGGCTGCGATTCTTCATGATTGGTATTTGATAAAAACACCGATGAAAGTTTATCGAAGCTAAGTTTGCCATCTGCTTTTGGGTAGTCGATTTTTTCAGCCTGATCAGCTGCAACCAAGGTTGCATGATCTGGCATGTTATCTTCAAAGTTAAACGGTAAGCTGCCACCAAATAGATTTTGATCGAGGGTGTTATAAGCACCACCTAAGAATTTACCGAGTTTGTGCATAACAGGGCCAAAGTTACGTGATTGATAAAGCTCTTTGTATGCCCAGCTTTGTTCAAAAGCTGATTTATATTCAGCTAAATCGGCATTTTCTTTACCGTCGCTAAGAGCTGCTACTATCACATCAGCGGCAACCATGCCTGATTTCATCGCTGTATGATTACCTTTGATCTTGGCAAAGTTCAATGTGCCCGCATCACAACCTACAAGTAAACCACCCGGGAAGTGCATTTTCGGTAAAGAACGCAGGCCACCTTTGGCAATAGCTCTTGCGCCATAGGCTATGCGTTCACCGCCTTCTAAAACATCTTTAAAAACAGGGTGATGCTTCATGCGTTGGAATTCATCAAACGGGCTTAAATGTGGGTTTGAATAGTTAAGGTCAACAATTAAGCCAACCACAACCTGATTGTTGTCGCTGTGATACATAAATGCACCACCACTGGTATCACCAGTTAACGGCCAGCCTGTACCATGTACTACAGTGCCTTCTTTGTGTTTACTCGGGTCGATTTGCCAAATTTCTTTGAAACCTAAACCGTAATGCTGTGGTGATGCATCTTTATCAAGAGCAAAGTGTTTGATTAGCTCTTTACCTAAATGACCGCGGCAGCCTTCAGCAAATACGGTGTATTTTGCTCTAAGCTCCATACCAGGCATGTAACCATCTTTTTCGTTGCCGTCTTTATCAAGGCCCATATCGCCAGTGATAATGCCTTTCACTGTTTCGTCTTCAATAATCAAAGAATGAGCACTAAAGCCAGGGAATATTTCTACCCCTAAGTTTTCCGCTTGCTCTGCTAAAAAGCGACATACATTACCCATAGAGACAATGTAATTGCCTTCGTTATGGAATGTTTTAGGGCTAGCAAAGTGGGGGATGCTGGTGGCTTTTTCACTGTTATTGAACCAATAAATATCATCTTGCGTTACTTTAGTGGTAACTGGTGCGCCTAATGACTGCCAATCAGGTAATAATTCATCCAGCGCTTTGGTTTCGAAAACCGCACCCGATAAAATGTGTGCGCCCACCTCAGAGCCTTTTTCTACCACACAGATCATTAATTCTTGTTGTTTTTCTTGTGCTTGTTGAGCCAATCTAATCGCAGTTGATAAACCTGCTGGGCCTGCGCCTACGATGACTACATCAAATTCCATGGTTTCGCGTTCGACCATATAAACCTCTTCTCGGTGACGGACCTGCTGTAAAGAACCTTATTTCATACTTGCAAATGAAACGTTACAGGCTGTGAATACTTTAAGGTTATTTTAGGTTGACGTTTACGTCAACAGGAAGTAGTCTGAATTCATAAAATAAATAAGTTGACGCCAAGGTCAACTTTGAGAACACACAATTGATGGAGTCACGATGAAAGTCCTCGTTCCAATTAAAAGAGTAATTGACTACAACGTCAAAGCACGCGTTAAAGCCGATAAAACGGATGTTGATCTAGCTAATGTAAAAATGGCGATGAACCCGTTTTGTGAAATTGCAATTGAAGAAGCTATTCGTTTAAAAGAAGCAGGGACGGCCACAGAGGTTGTTGCTGTGACTATTGGTAATAAATCATCTCAAGAGCAATTACGTACGGCATTAGCACTCGGTGCTGATAAAGCCATTCATATTGAAACAGAAGAAAAGCTTGAGTCTTTACATGTTGCTAAATTACTGAGCAAGATTGTAGAGCAAGAATCACCTGAGCTGGTTATTTTAGGTAAGCAATCGATTGACTCTGACAACAATCAAACCGGTCAAATGCTTGCAGCTTTAACGGGTCGTGGCCAAGGTACTTTTGCATCTAAAGTCGATGTTCAAGCGGGTACCGTTAATGTAACGCGTGAAGTAGACGGTGGCTTACAAACAGTTGCTCTTAAACTACCTGCTATCGTAACCACAGACTTACGTCTAAATGAACCGCGCTATGCTTCATTGCCAAACATTATGAAGGCAAAACGCAAGCCTCTTGATGTAATTGCTGCTGACAGCCTAGGTGTAGACCTTGCGCCTCGCGTACAGCTGGTAGAAGTAAATGAGCCAGAAA
The DNA here is from genome assembly GCF_005887425.1 of Pseudoalteromonas sp. S2721. Taxonomy (NCBI): domain Bacteria; kingdom Pseudomonadati; phylum Pseudomonadota; class Gammaproteobacteria; order Alteromonadales; family Pseudoalteromonadaceae; genus Pseudoalteromonas; species Pseudoalteromonas sp. S2721. The sequence goes on along the minus strand of NZ_PNCZ01000010.1, from coordinate 38,413 downwards.
AACGCAGTGGCGGCATCATTGTAGAAGATGTAGCAACATTGGTAGAAAAGTTAAAAACAGAAGCGAAGGTGATCTAAATGAAAACATTAGTGATAGCCGAACACGATAAAGGTGTTCTAAAGCCTGAAACCAATAAAACGATTACTGCTGCTGTTAAACTAGGCTTTGATGTAGATTTACTACTTGCCGGCGAAAACTTATCAGCAATGAGTGAACAAGCAGCATCAATTGCAGGTGTTAGTAACGTACTTATTGCCGATGATGCAGCTTATGCTAATCAACTTGCAGAAAACATAGCTGATCTAGTTTTATCTTTAGCTGATAACTATTCACACATTGTCGCAAGCGCAACAACAACGGGTAAAAACTTTATGCCACGTGTTGCTGCACTTTTAGATGTTGCGCAAATCTCTGAAATCATCGATGTGATTGATGCAGATACCTTTAAGCGTCCTATTTATGCAGGTAATGCAATTGCGACAGTTAAATCATTAGATAGCAAAAAGGTTATTACTGTTCGTGCAAGTAGCTTTGATATTGCACAAGAGCAAGCGCCAGTAGCTGTAACGAGTGTTACTGGTAAAGGTTCTGTTGGTCTGAGTGAGTTTGTATCAGAAGAACAAACTGAATCAGAACGCCCTGAGCTTACTGCAGCACCTGTAGTTATTTCAGGTGGTCGTGGTATGCAAAATGGTGAAAACTTTGCGTTATTAAATGGTATTGCTGACAAACTAGGTGCAGCGATTGGTGCTTCACGTGCTGCTGTTGATGCGGGCTTTGTACCAAACGATATGCAAGTCGGTCAAACAGGTAAAATTGTTGCGCCAGATTTATATATTGCTGTGGGTATTAGTGGTGCGATTCAACACTTAGCGGGCATGAAAGACTCAAAAGTGATTGTTGCCATCAATAAAGACCCTGATGCGCCAATTTTCCAAGTCGCAGACTATGGTTTAGTTGCTGATTTATTTGATGTGTTACCAGAGCTTGAAAGCGCTCTGTAATTCATAACGATTCTGGTTGTTAAAAGCTGTTCACCTTTTAGGTGCGCAGCTTTTTTTATATTTACGAAGCTATTTTACTGGAAGGTAGCCAATATCGAGCATTTTTTGTTGTATCTTTTTTGACTTTATAAATACAGCTAATTTGTCACCTATTTTCTTTGAACGCGGTGATTGTGTATTAACTATCAATACCAATGGGCGAACAAAAGCGTATTCTCCACTTTGAATTGTTTCGATAGACGGGCTAACGCCATCAATTGCTAATAAACTCACTTTATTTATTCTTCTATCGTTTTCAAGCTTGGTTATTGCTCCATATGAATCATAAGCAATAGCATTTTGTATTCGTTGCACAATTCCCAGCGCTTGATTAAATTGATCGTATAATTCAACTTTTTGTTCAGAAAATAGGCCTCTATTTCCAGCATTTTTTAGGCGAATAAAATTACTGTCTGGTTCTTTGATGTAATCAAGCTGTAAATACTCTAAAAACACATCAAAACTGCCGTGCGTTGTGCCTTTGCTGAAAAGCAAAATCTCATCATTTTTACTACTAAGTTTCGGAGTATGCGGAGAAACATCTGACCACTTAGTGAGCTTACCCTGATATATAGCACTGAGTGTACTAGTTGATAACTCATCGATATTGAGGTTTTTATTTACAAAAAAAGTGATCGCATCTTGTGCTAAAACAATTTGCCGTAAAAAGGGCCATCTTTGTTGTTCATCTTTGGTGAGGTATCGGGAGCTTGTGCCAATATCGATGACATTATCTGCAATTGCGATAATTCCTTTATCGCTACCCATAGGTCTTATTTGTATGCTATTACCAAATTCTTGACTTAATTCGCTCTTAAGATCTATTAATAATGTAGAAACAGAAGTTGATCCTGCAATAAAAATAGGCTTTGCGTTTAAGTCTTCTTCTAGTGCCGTGACTTTGCATGCGATTAATGATGAGGTTACTAGTAAAATGGTCTGAATAGCGCGAAAGTGCATAATAAAATGAGCTCTTAATTATTAGACTACTTTCAATATAGGCTATTTATTTATGTTTGCTAAATCTCTACCAGATTTTTTATATATTATAGTGTGTTAGCAATAAAAAAGCCGCTCGAAAGCGGCTTTTAAATTGTATAGCGTTGCTTATTAGTAAGTCGCGCTGCCTTTTGTACGTGGGAAAGCGATAACGTCACGTACGTTCCCCATACCGGTTACATATGCAACTAAACGCTCAAAACCTAGACCAAAACCTGAGTGCGGTACAGTGCCGTATTTACGTAGGTCGCGGTACCAGCTGTAATCTTCTTTGTTTAAGCCCATTTCTTCTAGACGCTTATCTAATACATCTAGACGCTCTTCACGTTGAGAGCCACCGATGATTTCACCAATACCTGGTGCAACTACGTCCATTGCAGCGACTGTTTTGCCGTCTTCGTTTTGACGCATGTAGAAGGCTTTAATATCACGCGGGTAGTTTTTGATAACTACTGGTGCGTTAAAATGCTCTTCAGCAAGGTAGCGTTCGTGCTCAGATTGTAAATCTACACCCCATTCAACAGGGTATTCGAATTTCTTGCCACACGCTTTTAATATTTCAATAGCATCTGTGTAATCAACTTGTGCGAAATCTTTAGTTACGAACTCTTCTAAGCGTGAGATAGCTGTTTTCTCAACACGTTGTGCAAAGAATTCCATATCGTCACGACGCTCAGTTAATACTGCATTGAAAACATATTTCAGCATGTCTTCAGCAAGTTTTGCGATATCTTCTAAATCTGCGAATGCAACTTCAGGTTCAACCATCCAAAACTCTGCTAAGTGACGAGATGTGTTTGAGTTTTCAGCACGGAAAGTCGGGCCAAAAGTATAGATTTTTGACATTGCAGATGCGTATGTCTCACCATTTAACTGACCAGATACTGTTAAGAATGCTTCTTTACCGAAGAAATCTTCACTGTAATCGATGTCGCCTTTATCTGTGCGTGGCAAGTTTTGCATATCTAAAGTAGATACACGGAACATTTCACCGGCGCCTTCACAGTCACTAGCAGTGATGATAGGTGTGCTGATCCAGTAGTAGCCTTGCTCGTGATAAAAACGGTGAATCGCTTGTGCTAAACAGTTACGTACACGTGTCACTGCACCCATGATGTTAGTACGAGGGCGAAGGTGTGCGTGCTCACGTAAATATTCAATGCTGTGACGTTTAGCAGACATAGGGTAGGTGTCTGGGTTCTCAACCCAACCTAATACTTCTACAGAGTTAGCTTGAATTTCGAAAGACTGACCTTGACCCGCAGAAGGCACAAGAACACCCGTTACAGATACAGAACAACCCGCAGTTAAACGTGTTACTTCATCATAATTATTGAGTGAATTAGGTACTACCGCTTGAATAGGATCAAAACACGAACCGTCATGAACGGCTAAAAATGAAATTCCTGCTTTTGAATCGCGGCGTGTACGGATCCAGCCTTTTACTGTTACTTGGCTGTCTACCGCAACCTTGCCTTTTAATAGCTCTGAAATCGCTAAATGGCTCATCTTCACTCCAATGATATAAGTTGCCTAATATAATAATGCTGTGCATTGCACTTGAATCGACTATCTTACCCTCGTAAATCAAATAAAAAAACTATTGTGACGCACTCTTTAGTAGTTTTTCTTCAATTGAGTAAAATAGCAGCAATATTTTGCGTAAAATTTGCGTTTATTTAAATTCTCGCTGCGCTAATTGGTTATTTTGTGGCATTATTAACAATTCTCAATAGGATAACTGTCCTTTAGTCTTTAATTAAATTGTATAACAGGTGCTATGAAACAAGTTTTTATTCTTCGCGGCTTACCAGGCTCAGGTAAATCATATTACGCACAAAGCCTTGCTGATGAGTTGGTAGCTGGTAATGAAAGTGATTATGTCGTGTGTTCAACAGATGATTATTTTTACAATAGCGAAGGTGAGTATCAATTTGATAAGTACAAGTTATCTGAATATCACAATCTAAACCTTGCACGCTTTATTAATGCCTTAGCAGAAGAAATCCCGTTAGTAATTGTTGATAACACTAATATTAAAAAATGGGAATTTATCGCTTACGCACAAGCGGCTACTGCACTGGGTTATCAAGTAAAAGAAGTGATCGTTGGTGAAATTAAAGATAAATCATTACAGCATCTTTACGCTAAGCGCTGCGAACATAAAGTACCGCTTCGCATGATAAGTAAAATGGCTTATATGTTTGAATGGTAAAGTTTAAAGAAAAGGAAGCATCAGCTTCCTTTTTAGCAATACGCCTGCTGTTCTATGGCTGCATAAATAGCATTGCATAACTTAGTTAAGCTTTGTTCGTCGCTTATGTAAGGCGGCATCAAATAAATTAACTTACCAAACGGGCGTATCCACACACCTTGCTCGATAAAAAAGCGTTGAATTTTTGCTACATCTACACTTCGCTTAAGCTCAACAACACCAATTGCCCCCAATGTCCGCACATCAACGACTGCATCAAGTTGCTTACACTTTGCAAGCTGGGTTGTTAGAACATCATTTATGTGTTCAATTTGCTCTTGCCACGGTTGCTCTAGCAGTAAATCAATACTTGCACAGGCTGTAGCACAGGCAAGCGGGTTACCCATAAAAGTTGGGCCATGCATTAATACGCCGGCTTCACCTTCACTAATGCCAATAGCGACTTTGCTGGTGGTTAATGTTGCTGATAGGGTCATCATGCCACCCGTTAATGCTTTGCCAATACATAAAATATCAGGCTCTATGTTGGCGTGCTCAACAGCAAACAAGGTGCCGGTGCGGCCAAAGCCTGTGGCGATTTCATCACAAATAAGTAAAACATCATACTTATCACACAGAATGCGTAGGTGCTTTAAGTAATCAGGGTGGTAAAAATTCATGCCCCCAGCATTTTGAACTATGGGTTCAATGATAAATGCCGCAACATCGTGGTGGTGAGCTGCAAAGTAGCTTTCAAGCGTATCAGCTTCAGCAGGGTTAAACTCGCCATTAAATTTAGCACTCGGCGCAGGTACAAAAACATGTTCAGGTAAAAATCCTGAGTACATACTGTGCATTGAATTAACCGGATCGCAAACGCTCATCGCCGCAAAGGTATCGCCATGGTAGCCCTTAAGCGGCGTCATTAATTTTTGTTTGCTGGTGTAACCTTGGCTAAGCCAGTACTGCAAGGCCATTTTTATTGCAACTTCAACACTCACAGAGCCACTGTCGGCTAAGAACACCTTATCGAGTGACTCAGGTGTGATACTGACTAGCTTTTTACACAGCTCAACAGCGGGCTCATGAGTTAAGCCACCAAACATGACATGACTCATTTTGCTAACTTGCTGGGTGATTGCTTCATTTAAAACAGGATGGCAGTAACCATGGATGGCACTCCACCAAGAGGCCATACCATCTATTAGGCTTTCGCCTGTTTCTAAGAAAATACGATTTGCATTGGCATGACTGACTGGGTAAACGGGAAGGGGCTGAGTCATAGAAGTATAAGGGTGCCAAATATGCTCACGATCAAAATCTAAATCTATTGGTTGTTTATTAATCATATGTAAACTTTATATCACTTCGATTCGTTGACAATGTTACGTCAAGTCGTAGACTAAGCCAATCTAACCGTCCCAATAATTTAAAAAAAGAGACTATTATGGAGCACGCAGTTGTCCGTCACGATTGGACTCACCAAGAAGTAAAAGCATTATTTGAAATGCCGTTCAATGATTTGTTATTTAAAGCGGCCAGTGTGCATCGTGAAAACTTCAATCCAAATGAAGTACAAATTTCTACTTTATTATCGATTAAAACCGGTGCTTGCCCAGAAGATTGCAAATATTGTCCTCAGTCAGGTCATTATAAAACAGACTTAGACCGTGAACGCCTTATGGAAGTAGAAAAAGTGGTTGAGCAAGCGCGTGTTGCCAAAGAAAAAGGCGCTACCCGTTTTTGTATGGGCGCTGCGTGGTCTGATCCGAAAGAACGTGACATGCCTTATATTTCAAAAATGGTAAAAGAGGTTAAAGAGCTCGGCCTTGAAACCTGTATGACGCTTGGCATGCTAGATAACGAAAAAGCCCATGCATTAAAAGACGCGGGTCTTGATTACTACAACCATAACCTAGATACATCACCTGAGTATTACCAGCAGATCATTACAACACGAACTTACCAAGACCGTTTAAACACCATCGATAACGTGCGTGATGCGGGCATGAAAGTGTGCTCTGGCGGCATTGTAGGTATGGGCGAGCAGGCTGCTGACCGTTTTGGTTTATTAATGCAATTAGCTAATTTGCCGCAGCAGCCAGAGAGTGTGCCAATTAATATGTTGGTTAAGGTTAAAGGCACGCCACTTGAAGATGTCGAAGACTTAGACCATTTTGAGTTTATTCGTACCATTGCTGTTGCACGTATCATGATGCCGAAAAGCTATGTTCGTTTATCAGCTGGTCGTACGGCGATGAATGAACAAATGCAATCTATGTGTTTCTTTGCTGGTGCTAATTCAATTTTCTACGGTGATAAACTACTGACTACAGAAAACCCTGAAGCAGACGCAGACATGATGCTGATTAAAAAATTAGGCATGAACCCAGAAACTCGTGAAGATTATTCTGATGAAGCGGTTGCAGCATCACTTTCATCAAAAGTTGCTGATAAAGCAACATCAGAACTATTTTACGAAGCGTAGCAATTAAATGGCTTTTGATTTTATTGCCGAGCATCTTGTTGAGCGTCAAGCAGAGGCATTACTGAGAAAGCGTCAACTTGTTGAGCAATCAAGCGGGCGCTTTATTCAGGTTGCAGGCAAACAGTATTTAAATTTTGCCAGTAATGACTACCTTGGCTTTTCGGATGGTTTTATTGAGATACAAGCGCAGCAACTAGGTAGCCACAGTTCAGCATTAGTGAATGGTTATAATAAACCACAACAACAGCTTGAGCAGCGTTTATGCGAGTTATTAGGCTACGAAAGCGCCATGTTATTTAATAGCGGATTTAGTGCTAATAGCAGTGTATTAAAAGCGTTGTTTCAAGATAAAAGTGTAGCGAAATCATCGGCAATATTTCAAGATAAGCTCAATCATGCCAGCTTAATTGATGGTGGACTTCATTCTGCCGCTGCCATGGTGCGCTTTAATCATAACGACCTTAGGCACTTAGAATCTCGGTTACAAAAGTCAAAAGCAAAGCATAAGCTTATAGTGAGCGAAGGGGTGTTTTCGATGGATGGCGATCAAGCCCCCATTGAAGCACTCTGTAAACTCGCTAAACAATACAACGCGTGGCTGATGATTGACGATGCCCATGGCTTTGGTGTGTTAGGCGAGCAAGGCTTAGGCAGTTGTGAGGCAATCAAGCCTGATTTACTGATCATCACCTTTGGCAAGGCACTGGCAAGTAGTGGCGCTTGCCTGCTTGCATCAAAGCAAATGATTGATTACATGTTGCAGTTTAATCGCGAATACATTTATTCAACGGCGATGTCACCACTGATGGCAAGTTGTACTCTTGAGCGACTCGAAAAGTTACTAAAAGCAGATAAGAGACGCTCTCAGCTTACAGAGAATATTGCCTACTTTAGAGCACTTGCCAAAGAGCATAACTTGGCATTAATGGAATCAACAACGGCAATTCAGCCCTTGGTATTGGGCGATGCAGAACACACGCTTGCCGTTGCTAATAAGCTTAAAGAGAAAGGCGTGTGGTTAACCGCTATTCGACCGCCCACGGTGCCATTTAATACGGCACGACTTAGAGTAACCATAAGTAGCGCACATCAAGCAGACGATATAAAACAGCTTGTTGATTCACTAGTGGAGTGTTTATGAGTGTTCAACTGCAAGCGCCTTTAAGCTTTCAACACAGTAATAAGCAAACAACACAAACTAAGTTCTCTAAAGCGGCTGCAAATTACGCGAGCCATGCTAATGTACAAAAACAAGCTGCTGCACACTTATTTAAAATGATGGCAAGTAAACATCAGCAGGGTACTTGCCTTGATTTAGGAGCTGGGCCTTTAGTTAATACGGCAATGCTTAAAACACATTTTGATACTGTATTGGCAATGGATTTAAGTCATTCCATGCTAAGCACAGAGCATAACCCGCGTTGTTTAAAAGTGTGTGCTGATATGGATAACCTACCATTACAGCAAAACTCTCTTGATTGTGTGTTTAGTAATTTTGCAATGCAATGGTCTGCTGATTTAGAGGCACTACTTAAAAGTCTTTTTTACTCCCTAAAAGCAGGCGGTAAGGTTTATTTAAGCTGCGTGGTAGATGGATCCCTTAAAGAGATCAAACAGGCTTTTGCTTGTTTAGATGATCAAAGCCATATTAATCAGTTTCATAGTGCTAGTCACATTATTGAGTATGCAAAATTAGCAGGGTTTAAGCTCAATTTTGCAGCCGATAGATGTTATATAGATGCCTATAACTCTCCCTTAGATGCTCTGCGCTCAATAAAAGCGATTGGTGCTACCTCATTGCAAACTAAGCAAAAACGCAAAGGATTATTGACAAGACAGGCACTTAATAGTGTTTGTAGGGCATACCCTCTGGTTGATGGGCATGCTAGAGTGAGCTATCAAGTTGTCCTTTTAGAACTAGAAAAATAGAATTAACTAAAAAATGAAAGAATTTTTTATCACGGGTACAGACACCGATGCCGGAAAAACCCATGTCACCAGTTTATTATTAAACTTACTGGCGCAACATAAACAGCGTGCGGTTGGTTTTAAACCTATTGCAGCAGGCGCAGAAGAAGCATTTGGTCAGCTAGTGAATGATGATGCATTAACCTTAATGGAAAGCTCATCAATTGGGGTTAAATATAACATAGTTAACCCCTTTACCTATGAGCCACCCATTGCACCGCATATTGCAGCTGCCCAAGTAGGTGACAGACTGACATTTGATAAGCTCGATACTGCTTATGCAAATGTAAAAGCACTCAATACCGATTATATTCTTACAGAAGGTGCAGGCGGTTGGTGTTTACCTATCAACGAAACTGATTTACTATGCGATTGGGTTAAATCACAAAACCTTGATGTTGTTCTAGTAGTAGGCATGAAGCTTGGTTGCCTTAATCACGCACTATTGACAGCTGCTCACTTTAAAGCGCTCGGTGTAAATTGTGTGGGTTGGATTGCAAATCATGTAGACCCAAACATGCGTGAACAAGAGGCCAATTTAGAAACACTAAAATCAGCATTGCCTTTCCCGCTTTTAGCGATTAGTCCGTATACAGACGGCACCCCTAAATTAAAAATTTACAAAACCTTACTTGAAATTTTATCTATCAACCCATAATAATTGAGTTGTTACTTTTGACATACTCTGTCACAATTGGTTGCAATTAGTTCCTTGCAACCAATTGCATAAGCCCTAAACTGAGTTGGTAGAACACCCAGATAATTTTATTAACTAACGATTTTTAACCATGTCGTTAGTTAATACAATTGGTATGTTTATTCTGAGGTTTTTATGAAGCGTGTATTTTTGTTTCTACTTACAAACTTAGCGGTAATGCTAGTTTTAGGTATTGTGTTGTCTATTGTGATGAGCGTACTGGGTATTAGCCATCGCAGTCTAGGCGGCATTTTAGTTATTTCGACCGTATTTGGTTTTGGTGGCTCGTTTATTTCGTTATTTATGTCGAAATGGATGGCAAAAAAATCAACTGGTGCACATGTTATTGAACAACCTCGTTCTGAAACAGAACAATGGTTAGTTTCGACGGTAGCAGCGCAAGCTAAAAAAGCAGGTATCGCGATGCCAGAAGTGGCTATTTACGATAGCCCTGAAATGAACGCATTTGCGACCGGCCCAAGTAAGAACAACTCGCTGGTGGCTGTGAGCACAGGTTTATTACACAACATGAATCAAGATCAAGCTGAAGCGGTATTGGCTCATGAGGTGTCACACATTGCAAATGGTGACATGGTAACGCTGACACTTATCCAAGGTGTAGTGAATACCTTTGTTATCTTTATGGCGAAAGTATTGGCAGGTATTGTTGATAACTTCCTTAATAGTGATGAAGAAGAGGGCGGGAGTAGCTGGACATACTTCTTGTTCGATATGATTTTCCAAATGTTATTTGGTGTTCTAGCAAGTGTGATTGTTGCTTACTATAGCCGTAAACGCGAATTCTCTGCGGATGCCGGTGCAGCAAAACTAGTAGGTGCAGATAAAATGCGCAGCGCCCTTGAGCGTTTAAAACAAAACCACCCATCACAACTTGAAGGTTCAATGATGGCATTTGGTATTGCAAGCGGTAAAGGTGTTGCTGAATTATTCTCATCGCACCCACCACTTGATGAGCGTATTAACGCATTACGTTAATTTAAACACGAAAAAGCCAGCTTGATGCTGGCTTTTTTTATTGTTGGTTTTTCTCTCGCTCGAGTTGTTGTGGCAATAAAACCTCAACAATTTCACGGGCCGGTAAGGTATACCTTACGCCATCAAACATCACAGAAGTATGTTCATCAATACTGGTGATCCCTGTTAAGGTCCAGCCTTCCCCGCGTTCTTTACAGTATACTGTGGTGGTAGGTTGAATTACTTTAAATTCTTCACTCATCGAACTTAATCTAATTGCTTGAAATTGCGTTTATAGTAAGACAATAATGCCAGCTCATAAAGCAAAAAGAAGAAATTAACGTGTCTAGCCACGATGACTTAGCCTTTGACTTACGCCCAATTCGTCATAAAGATTGCCAAGCGATATGGGATATTTTAAAAGATCCGCAAGTACAAACATTTAATGATTACGGCGCTGATATAACGAAAGGTGACGTGTACGACTTTATTCAAGGCGACATAGAACGTTTTTATAATCAACAAGGCATTCGTTTAGTTATTGTTTTACGAAGTAGTGGGCAGGTTATTGGCAGCGTAGGCATATTTAACATAATTGACGGACAGGGCATGTTGGGGTTTGAGTTGTCGTCTCAATACTTTGGCAAAGGAATAATGCAAAAGGTACTAGATATGCTATTTGAAAAACTGACGACCTATGTACCTGCTCCGCTAAACAGTGTGTTAGCTTTAGTTAACCCAAATAATAGCGCAAGTATTAAACTTTTAACTAAATGTGGCTTTCAACAACATGACACTCACTGGGTAAAATACGTTAGCTAATTACTATAATAGTACAATCTTGTTCTGCTAGGGTTGCTACTATAAAATAGCGCCTCATTTTTAAAAAGGAGCGCTTGCAGCTATGGCAAAAGCAAAGCCAATTACCACTATTGAAAGTTACGGCATTTACAGTCATTGGGATGCAAAAGAGAAAGACCTGCCACAAATCACCGAGTTTACAACAGACGTTCCTGCACAGTTAGATATTGAATTTGGCTTTATAGTTAACATTAAAAAGGCCAAAGGACAAAAAATTAAATTTTGCGTTTACCACCCAGATATTCCGGATGAAGATGGCGAGATCATGCCACCGTTTGAGGGCGAACAGTACGTTAAAACAAACGATTGGCAGTTTTATTTAGGTGATACGATATGGGCACCTGTTGACAATAAAGTAGGTATTTGGCGCATGACTATTGAGTTAAATGGCCATATAATTGCTGATAAATCCTTTAACTTATTAAAGGAAGCCGAAGGCACTGCCACTGAATTTTGGAAGCATCGCGGTTATTAATCTTTAAACCTGAGAGGGACTATGTATCAAGGAAGTTGTTTATGCAGCAAAGTAAAAGTAACTATTGCTGGTGGTATAGACTCAATTATTCATTGTCATTGCTCCTTATGTCGTAAAAACTCAGGCACAGCCTACGCAACCAATGGCTTTATTCAACGAGATGGTTTTAACCTCACAGAAGGTAAGCAGCATCTAAGCGCGTTTGAATTTAAACCCGGCAGAATTCGTTATTTTTGTAGCTATTGTGGCTCACCTATTTATAGCGAGAATAAAGATGACCCAAGCCGCTTACGTATTCGCTTAGGTTTATTAGATAGCGATATAAATGAGCGCCCGATCAGCCATAACTTTGTAAGCTCTAAAGCAAATTGGGATACATTTGACGAAAAAATTCCATGTTATGATGGTTTTGAACCAAGTAGGGGGAAGTAACAGCCATGATAGCGAATACACCAAAACCGCCTTATTACGCCGTGATTTTTACGAATACCTTATCTGACGATACCGCCGGTTATGAAGATGTGGCTAATAGAATGGTTGAACTTGCAGAGCAACAACCTGGGTATTTAGGTATAGAGTCTGTTCGTGATGGTTTGGGAATTACAGTGTCGTATTGGCAAAGCTTAGATGCAATAAAAGCCTGGAAACAAAACGTTGAGCACTTAAACGCCCAACAGCTCGGTAGAGACAAATGGTACAGCGCCTTTACAACGCGTATTGCTAAAGTAGAACGTGATTATTCATTGTAATAGCCATTAATCATAAAAAGAACACATCATACTGTTTTGAGGTTTATTTCAATCTCGGCAAATATCTTTGAATTTAAGATTTTTAAATCAACAGATGGTGTGTAAGAGGGGCTATTAATATTCACGTGCAACAAATGAGGGTAATCGCATTATTTGCTTATTCAAAAAATGCAAAATCTCTTTTCCTTTCTATAATTTAAATATCAATAGCTTGCAGACTTTCTTGTCATCTTTTGTGGTGCCTTATTAGCTACTTAATATTTATCGATAATACAGGACTCGGTGTGGAATCTTCTTTGTTTATCAAATACGGTGGTTTTTCTCGAATTTATACCGTCATAGAAAAGTTTTATGACAATATTTTAAAGTCAGAAACCCTTAATGCTCATTTTAAACATACCAACATGGAAAGGTTAATTCATCATCAAACAAGTTTTATCTCTTCTTTAATGGGTGGACCTGATTACATCAGTGATGAACAGCTAGCACAAGCCCATAAAAATTTAGGTATTAATCTTAAAGATTGGCAAGAAATGATAAATATCTTGTCGCTTACATTTGCTGAGCAAGGAATTTCTGATGCTGATTCCATACAAGTAATTGCCAAACTTGAAGCAAAACGAGACTTTATCGTATGTCATTAGAACAAAACAACGCGGATTATTCTGTTTTAAATTATTTGCAGTTACCTGTCGTTGTTTTGTCGGCTAATGAACACAAGGAAGTATTTCAAAACAACTCATTTCAACTTGTTGCACAGCATTACCTAAATGCATCCAATAACCCAGCCAATAGACACTTAGCGCAATTAATTAGCTCAAAATTATTAAAAAACGATGTAGATAAGCTTGAAGTGGAAATTAATAACGGTTCTTATCGTCATATATTTAGATTTACTGCCAATGTAGTGGGTGAGCACGTCATTGTTGAAGGTGAGGATATCACCGAACTTAAGAGAAACCAGTTTTTGTTTAACAGAACAAACTCATTGTTAGAAGACTACAGTAAGCAAATGTTTGAACTTGCTCATACGGACCAATTAACAAATGTGCCAAATAGGCGAGCCTTGTTTGCAAAATTCAGTCAGTTACAATCAAATCATAAAGACTTTAGTTGTACTGTTTCTCTTATCGATCTTGATCACTTTAAGCGTTTTAATGATTCATTTGGCCATGATTTTGGCGACCAAGTATTAGTCACATTTGCGAAGCATGTAAAAGATAGCATTGATGATACGTGTTATTTTGCAAGACTTGGCGGTGAAGAGTTTTGCCTTATCCAAATAAACAATAAAGACACGGTTTGTTTTGCCAATACAGAAACACTACTTCAAACAACTAAGACCATAAAGCTAATGACACCTGATAACTCAAATATAGGTATGTCGTTTAGCGCAGGTGTCGCTGTGTATGGTAAAGACGGCATTTCACTTGATGAACTTTTGAATAATGCTGATAAAGCACTTTATTTTGCCAAAGAGAATGGCCGTTCGCGTGTAGTAACGTTTGAAGGTGCTTAAAGTGCTAGTTTGGTTTACTTATACTGTATACATTTTAGATTCGCTAAAAAATTAATAGCTTACTTTTCTGCTAACACGTACCTATTCCAACATACGTAACATATAAGCTATTTCCTAAAGTGAAGTGAAACTGTCATTCGTTTTTATCAGAAATTTGAACGCTCCATTGCTAACTTTTCTGGCTAGTTATCAGTTAATAGCTCTGGTAGAAATAGCATATTCAGAAAAGGAACTATTATGCTTTAGTAAAATGTGTAATTAGCTTGTCTTACATTTCTTAAATACAAGCATAATCAACAAATTTGTGAAGAGGTGCTAAATGTCGGTTGATTTAGAATTAAATAAGAGAAATGCTATTGAGTTTTACAAAACCGCTTATCTTGGAAATCCATCTCTAGCGGTTGAAAAGTATGTAGGCGAAGTATACATACAACATAATCCTTTAGTTGGTGATGGAACAGCCTCATTCATTACCTATTTTGAGAAAATGCATAATGAATATCCAGATAAGAAAATTGATTTTGTTCGTGCTATAGCAGAAGGTAATCTTGTTGCGCTTCATACTCACCAAATATGGCCTGGTAATGATCAATATGTCACCATGGATTTCTTTCGGTTTGATGAAAATGGCAAGATTGTCGAGCACTGGGATTCAATACAACAGATACCACAAGAGACTTTGAATGGTAACTCAATGTATTGAATATGTACGTAAGTGACTTAACGTTGTAAAGCCCACAAAAGTGGGCTTTAGTATTAATGGTAACTACAAAGTATAATTAAATCCAATAGCTACACCGTCATCTTCGGTTTGAGACATCTGTGCTTCTTGCTCTGCGTCATTACTTGAAAAGTCACTAAAATCCTTACGAGCTTCGATATATAAAATGGTATCCTCAGCCATAAAGTAGTGCACACCTAAAACTGCAAATTGGCGTTTAAACACATCTTCAGGGTCGGCATTAAAATTAGGCTGAATAACATAGTCACTACCTGCATCAAATACGTTATAGGCAACAAAAGTACGAATGTCATTATCAAAGCGATAACTTAGAATTGACTCTAAACCAACGGCATCTTTGATTAAGCGTCCTAAGTTGTCGGTGTCGTGGTTTTCGTTTTTATTTATATTTGCTGATGCATACCAGCCTGGTTTATAAAAATCACCATAAGTAACACCAACACCATAGATAAGATCTGTAACGAGTTGATCGCGACCGTTTGCATAAACAATATCAAATTCACCTCGGTTAACCCCTGCAGTAAATTTTAAATTATTTGTTGCATTGTAGGTGATAGCCGCACCATAGGTTGAATTAAACTCTACTCTTTGAGCTGCGGCATTACCTTGATTAAATAACAGTTCACATGAACTTCGTGATATGTCTGCAATGTCGCAGGTATAAAAGTCATCTGATTTTAGTTGCGCTTGTAGGGCAAGATGAAATTTTCCCCACGTATTACGATACTGTAGTACTTTATCACCGCGACCAGTACCATTTACTGCACCGTCATCTTTATTGTAGGTATAAACACCCGCGGCGTTACCATCCCACACTAAACTGTAGTTGGTGTTATAAACAACGTCATACCATGCACCCCATTGTTTGCCTAATGTAATTTGACCATAGTCTTCATGTTTAAGGCCAACATAGCCAAGCCGGTTATATAAAAACTCATCTTGAATCGATTCAAAGCGATTATTATAAATAATGTCACTACTACCAACAGGGTTTACACCCCATTCTAATAATGCTAAGGCTTGCCAGCCATTTTCTAATTGACGCTTAAAATCTAAATTGATTCGTGATGCACCATTAACTACCTCTGTTTCACCTTGTGTATTAATAACCCTTGCATCTATAAAGCCACCTATAGTGACACTATTGGTTTGATCGTTGTAGATCTCGATGGCATTCGCTGTAGACATGGTTATCATGCCCGCAACAAAAAAGGCAGCGTGTGTTCTTTTCATAATGTACCTTGATTAAATATTGTCCCTAATAGGTATAATTTAGTTAAGAGTCGGAGATTATCAAAGCTAAAATTGGGTCAAAAGTGAAAAATTATCATGCAACAAACCTTGTTTGAGGAAAAATTATTCACTTTAGGTTCACAATATCGAATTATCAATGAGTTAGTGAGCTTAAAATATAGACACTTTCTGACTCAGCGTTCTCAGCATCAATTTTGTATTCGGAGTTTCAGCGCCCAATCCATACAATAAGGTCATATAATAGCAGTCGAGTAATATAGCTGCTTTAACTTTATTAAATTGGGGTTGATCGGCAAATACTAATGATTGAATTAGTTCCATGTGTTGTTGTTGAAAGGTTTTGCAGAACAAGCGTTGGCTAAAAAGCACTTTATAAAAGCGGTGATGTAAACAGTAAAATTGATAAAAGTATTGAGCATAATGATTGATTTTAAGACGAGGAGGGCGGTGAATGTCGGTTTCTTTGGCAAGTTCTAATACGTCATGAAACCGTAGATCAAGACATGCTTCTAAAATCGTAATTTTACTATCAAAATGTTTAAACAAAGTACCGATTGCAATACCACAAGTAGAAGATATTTGCCGTGTAGATGTTTCATTGAACCCATGTTTAGAAAAAAGTTGCCAAGCAACATTTAAAATATGCTGATGTGTCTTATCGTAATTACCCATAGCTAATATCTTAATTTTTATAGTTAAATTTAAAAGTGAGCGCGTTCACTAATAAAAGTGAGCGTGTTCACTAAATGTAGACCTAACAATTTTAGTTGTAAATTGAGGAATTGATTTAACTAATCTTTCATGGCGTGCCAAGCGGCTTTAGTTTAAAATTGCCATCAGTTTCGTTTTTACTTTTTACCCGCTGGAGGGTACCGCTATCATTAGTACAGCTAATATCACCATGCAATTTGGTGCTAAACCTTTATTCGAAAATATCTCAGCAAAATTTGGCGATGGGAACCGTTACGGTTTAATCGGTGCGAATGGCTGTGGTAAATCAACCTTCATGAAAATCCTAAGTGGTGAACTAGAGCCATCTTCAGGCAATGTCAGCACAGATCCAAACGAGCGTATTGCTAAACTAAACCAAGACCAGTTTGCTTACGAAGAGTTTTCTGTAATCGACACAGTGATCATGGGTCATAAAGAGCTGTGGGAAGTAAAAAAAGAGCGTGACCGTATTTACAGCTTACCTGAGATGAGCGAAGAAGACGGTATGCGTGTAGCAGACCTAGAAACTGAGTTTGCCGAAATGGATGGTTACTCAGCAGAAGCTAAAGCAGGTGAGTTATTAATTGGTGTAGGTATTGGCACAGAGCAACACTACGGCCCTATGTCAGAAATTGCACCGGGTTTTAAACTGCGTGTTTTACTTGCACAAGTGCTGTTTTCTGATCCAGATATCATGCTACTCGATGAGCCTACCAATAACTTGGACATTTACACCATCAAGTGGCTAGAAGACGTACTAAACCAGCGTGACTGCACCATGATCATCATTTCGCACGACCGTCACTTCTTAAACTCAGTTTGTACACACATGGCCGACATCGATTACGGTGAGCTTCGTATTTACCCAGGTAATTACGATGAGTACATGTTTGCTGCAACGCAAGCTCGTGAGCGTCTACTAAGCGAAAATGCCAAGAAGAAAAGCCAAATTGCCGAACTTCAACAGTTCGTATCGCGCTTTTCTGCGAACGCTTCAAAAGCAAAGCAAGCCACATCACGTGCTAAACAAATTGATAAAATTCAGCTTGAAGAAGTTAAAGCATCTTCTCGTCAAAGCCCGTTTATTCGTTTTGAGCAAGAAAAGCAGTTATTCCGTAATGCCTTAGAGCTAACAAATTTAACGCAAGGATTTGACGAAATGCTTTTCAGCGGTCTTGAAGGTCTAGTCGAAGTAGGCGAGCGCATTGCAATCATCGGTGAGAACGGTGTTGGTAAAACCACACTATTAAATACCCTTGCTGGTCGTTTAGCACCAAAACAAGGTGAATTTAAATGGTCTGATAACGCTAATATCGGTTACTACGCACAAGACCATGCTGACGAGTTCGAACAAGATATGAACTTATTCCAGTGGATGGAACAATGGCAACAAGAAGGTGACGACGAGCAAGTTGTTCGTAGTTTCTTAGGTCGTATGCTGTTTTCACAAAACGATATCAAAAAGTCAGTAAAAGTGATTTCAGGCGGTGAGCAAGGCCGTATGCTGTTTGGCAAAATTATGATGCATAAACCAAACATCTTATTAATGGATGAGCCAACCAACCACATGGATATGGAATCTATCGAAGCGCTTAACTTAGCACTTGAAGCATACGAAGGGACATTATTGTTCGTATCTCACGATAGACAATTTGTATCATCACTAGCTAACCGTATTTGGGAAATCAAAGACGGCAAAATTATCGACTTTAAAGGTACATACACTGAGTACCTAGCAAGCAAAGAAGCTTAATTAGCTGATGAGTGATTAAAAGCCATGCATGTCATGGCTTTTTTGTGCTTCTAGAGTCGCATCTTGATGTGGTTTAAGAGCGATTTATACTGCGTTATCGATTTTAACAATAGAACCTCTATTATTTGCATCAACGCCTTGCAAAATCGCTTTTAATTCCAACTGAAACTCGCATCTTGATGTGAGTTAGGTATATAATACCCGCCACAAAATAAGGACAAAAGTCCGCTTTTTAGAAAACTATTTAACTGAGGTGTATTTATGACTGTTGGCATTATTATGGGTTCCAAATCAGACTGGCCAACGATGGAACATGCGGCGTTAATGCTAGAAAAATTCGGCATTGAATACGAAACTAAAGTTGTTTCTGCTCACCGTACCCCTCAATTACTTGCTGACTATGCAAGCTCGGCTGCAGATCGCGGCATTAAAATTATTATTGCAGGTGCCGGTGGTGCTGCGCACTTACCAGGTATGGCTGCGGCGTTTACATCACTGCCAGTTTTAGGTGTGCCAGTTAAGTCTAAAACACTTAATGGTGTAGATTCGTTATTATCTATCTGCCAAATGCCTAAAGGTGTTGCGGTCGGTACTCTTGCTATTGGTGAAGCGGGTGCTGCAAATGCTGGCCTTTTAGCGGCACAAATTTTAGGTTGCCAACAGCCTGAAATCTTCGCAAAAGTTGAAGCTTTCCGTAAAGAA
Source organism: Pseudoalteromonas sp. S2721 (assembly GCF_005887425.1). Taxonomy (NCBI): domain Bacteria; kingdom Pseudomonadati; phylum Pseudomonadota; class Gammaproteobacteria; order Alteromonadales; family Pseudoalteromonadaceae; genus Pseudoalteromonas; species Pseudoalteromonas sp. S2721. Next base: position 19,283 of record NZ_PNCZ01000010.1, on the reverse strand, counting down.
CAAACAGACACTATCTTAGCTAACCCTAATCCTGCAGAGTAATATGAATATTCTAATTTTAGGTGCAGGTCAGTTAGCTCGCATGATGAGCTTAGCGGGTGCACCGCTTGATTTAAATGTTGTTGCCTACGATGTGGGTAGTGAAAAAATCATTCATCCATTAACTGGTGAAGTTCATAACAGCACATTACAACAAGCTATTTATAACGCAGACGCGATTACAGCAGAGTTTGAACACATTCCTGATGATGTACTTACATTATGTTGTCAAAGCAATAAGTTTTATCCGGGTAAAGCGGCAATTAAAACAGGTGGCGATCGCGCACTTGAAAAAGCATTACTTGATAAAACAGATGTTGAATGCGCGCCTTACCAGCTAATTACAGAAAAAGCGCACCTTGTTGCTGCCGTAGAGCGTTTAGGCAAGCCGCTTGTGATCAAAACTTGCCAAGCAGGTTACGATGGTAAAGGTCAGTGGCGCTTAAAGTCTGATGATCAAATTGACCAAATTTGGTCAGAAATGGCAGATTTCATTGCATCAGGCACTGAAAGTGCGCCGCATTCTATTATCGCTGAAAAGATGATCCCATTTGACCGTGAAGTATCTATCATTGGTGCACGCGACAAAGCGGGTAACACCGTTATTTATCCATTGACTGAAAACCAACACACCAATGGTGTACTTACGCTTTCAGTTGCCGGTAAAGAAAAAGCAGCAATTCAAGAACAAGCAGAGCTTGCTTTTAACAAGTTAGCGCAAGAGCTTGACTATGTGGGTGTATTAGCAATTGAGTTTTTTGACGTACAAGGTACGTTATTAGTTAACGAAATTGCGCCACGCGTTCATAACTCTGGTCACTGGACACAGCAGGGTACACATTGCTCACAGTTCGAAAACCACATGCGCGCTGTTGCAGGTTTACCATTAGGTAGTACAGCGTGTCTTCGTCCTACTGCCATGATCAACGTACTTGGTCAGCCTTCAATCCCACACTCAGTACTGGCAACGCAAGACGTTACAAGTCACTGGTATGGTAAAACGGCTAAACCAGGTCGTAAGATGGGTCATATCAATGTATCGGCTGATAACCTTCACCAATTAGGTGAACGTTTAGCGGCACTGGCTGAAATTCTACCAGAGCAAGAGTACCCAGGAGTAGCTGATACCAGCACTCAACTTATTTTAAACTAATCAGTTTAAATTCTTAAAAGCCGAGTTTATCTCGGCTTTTTAATTACCCGCAAACTTCGCTAATTTTGTACCTCTTGTCTCAAAGCACTTGCGTCAGGGTCATCTTGCTATAGACTAATATTTTTATATTAATATTAGATCGTTATGTTACATCCTCGATTAAGAACAGTCGTATTTGCGTTCTTTATGGCGCTGTTTATGTCTGGATTTATGTCTTTAGTGATCAGCATTTTTAACGTTGGTTTAATCGATAACATTGCAACCATTTGGCTTAAAGCATGGGCTTTTGCATTTTGCGTGGCATTTCCTACCGTTATTTTTGTTGCACCTGTGGTGCATAAGCTAACCAATAAACTGATCAGAGCACCGTTGTGATAGCCGAACGCCCAAAGCAGTTTCTATTTATTGCACTATTTTTAGTATCAGCATTACCATTTGTTGGCTCTGCTACGGCACTTGTCGTCGGTGCTTTATTTGCCATGATATTAGGCAACCCATTTTCAGTGCAGTCACAAAAAATAAGTAAATGGATGCTAAAGTTGGCGGTGATTGGCTTAGGCTTTGCTGTTGATTTTAATCAAGTTATAGAAGTAGGGCGCAGCTCTATTGTGCTTACTATTGTCAGTATTACCGCTATTATTGGCCTTGGTGAAATTTTATCTCAGTTATTTAAGTTAAATAAAAACACCGGTGTACTTATTTCATTTGGTACCGCCATTTGTGGTGGTAGCGCCATTGCAGCAATGGCGCCGGTTATAAAAGCCAAAGATCACGAAGTAGCCATATCACTCGCTGTGGTGTTTTTATTAAACGCCCTTGGCTTAGTGTTATTCCCAATGATTGGTCATTACTTTGGCCTGACTGAGCAACAATTCGGTGTTTGGGCTGCACTTGCTATTCACGACACCAGTAGTGTAGTGGGGGCTTCCGCTGCGTATGGCGCATCAGCACTTGCTATTGCCACAACCGTTAAACTGACCAGAGCGATGTGGATAATCCCTTATACAAGCATTGCGGGTGTGTTTTGGAAATCTGACGAAAAAGCCAGTATCCCATTGTTTATATTTGGTTTTTTGGCGGCTGCACTGATTAATTCAAGCTTTCCCGAGTATCAAACACTATGGCATGCACTCAATGTTGGTGCTAAACAAGTTTTAGTAATGACCTTATTTTTGATTGGTAGTGGTTTATCTATTTCAGTCTTAAAACAAGCGGGCATTAAACCTTTTATCATGGCGATGATCTTATGGATCATTGTCAGCAGTATTATTTTACTACTTATAGTAGACGGATTTATTTCATGAAAAACGCTTTATTAACTTCTTCAATAGCACTGGCCATGGGCCTTTTTGCTAACAATATATCGGCGGCTGATTTACGTGTTGCTACCTTTAATGTGAGTATGGATGCCACTAACTATGCTAAAAAAGGCGAAGCAATAGATAAAGATGCTTTAAGTAAAGCATTAGCCAGTAACCACCAGCAAATTCGTAACATTGCAGAAATTATTCAGCGCGTAAGACCTGATGTAATTTTACTCAATGAGTTTGATTATATTGATGCCGACAAAGGCATTAACGTATTTCGTAAAAACTACCTGCAAGTATCGCAAAATAAGCAAGTTGCCATCGATTACCCGTATTACTTTATTGCACCTGTTAACACTGGTTTACCTACTGAGTTCGACCTAGATAACGATGGTGTAAAGGGGCATTACAAAGGCGACGCACACGGCTTTGGCTTCTTTGAGGGGCATTATGCAATGGCAGTATTGTCGCGCTACCCAATCGATTTAGATAAAGCGCGTACATTACAAACATTCAAATACAAAGATATGCCAAATGCACAAATGCCTATCGACCCCAAAACAGGTAAAAACTGGTATTCAGCTGAAGAGTGGCAAGCAATTCACCTAAGTTCTAAGTCTTTTTGGGATTTACCAATAGATGTAAAAGGTAAAACGTTTCACTTGCTTGCATCGCACCCAACGCCGCCTGTTTTTGATGGTGACGAAGACCGTAACGGTAAGCGTAACCACGATGAAGTACGCCTAGTTGCAGATTACATCAACAATGCTAACTACATTTACGATGATAAAGGTCAAAAAGGTGGCTTAAAAGCGAAAAGCCGTTTTGTTATTGTTGGTGACTTAAATGCTGCGCCAGAAGGAGGTAAGGCACGCCCGAATACAACAGACCAAATTTTAAAAAATCCATTAGTGAATACCTCTTTTACCCCAACAAGCAAAGGTGCAAAAGAATCGTATAAAGAAGATTACGCTAAAAACTATACTGCTTATTGGCAGGCGCGTGCTGATTACGTTTTGCCATCAAATTATGGTATTGAAATAAACGATGGTGGTGTTTTTTGGCCACAGAAAAACTCTGAACTGTTCCGTTTAATTAAAGATCGTAACGCATCATCTGATCACCGTATGGTATGGCTTGATATCAGCTTAAAATAAGCTGTTATTAAACGGAAAAGTTTGGCTGTTTATCCTATAAAAATTGCTATTTCATCAGTGCTTCTGCTTAAATAGGGCGAATTATAATAACCCGTAAGAAGCACTATGAAATTCAAAACCACTGCTAATAAAACGTTAGTGGCTCTCGCAGTCGCATCTAGCTTCATGCTAGCAGGTTGTCAATCAACCGCCTCAACGCCTTCTGAAGAACAAGTTACCAATGTAGCACCAGTTGTTGCTACTCCTGCTGATCCAGGTTCAGCTGAAATCACGTTAGAGCAAGCAATGGCTCACCCTGATTGGTTAGGCCGTCAACCTGAGCGTGCTTTCTGGAACGGTGATTCTAACAGCATCGTTTATGCACAAAAGCAACAAGGCAATGAGTTACGCGATTTATACGTTCAAGCGGTAAATAGCCAATCTGCATCACAATTAGCGTTAAACAAACTACACACTGTAGGCGCTAAAAATGCCGTTTACTCAGCAGATAAAAAACAACAGGCTTATGCATTTGAAGGTAATATCTTCGTTAAAAACCTAAGCACTGGGCAAATTACACAAATCACTCACGATAGCGCAAAGCAATCAAAACCACAGTTTTTAACTGATGGTAACCTTGCATATCGCCAAGGTAATGCATTTTATAAAGTTGATTTAGCAACGGGTCGTCAAGTTGAATTAGTTAACTTACACCTAGACGATGCACCTAAAGGTGTACAAGAGCCAGACACTTACATTGCAAAAGAGCAGCACAAACTAATTGATTACATTGCGCTGACGCACAAAAACAAAAAAGATCGTGAAGAGCGTAAAACACAAATCAACGAGCAAAACGACAGCATTGCTAATGCACAATTTTATTTAGGTAAAGGTAAGCGTTTAGCAGATGTACAGCTTTCACCAAATGGCCAAGCACTTGTTGCAGTAACCACAGAAAGCCGTTCATGGCGCGATGAAGGCGATATCATGCCTAATTACATTGCCGATGATGCACGCGTTAAAGCAGAAAAAGTACGCCGTCGTGTTGCTGATGAAAAACCAATCAGCTCAGACGTTGTTTACATCGACCTTAAATCAGGCGAGCAAACAACGCTTGCATTCGATACCTTACCTGGTTTTGATGAAGACGTACTTGCAGCTGTTAAAAAAGAAAACTACGCCCGTGATGGCAAAACTTATAAGTCTGAAAAATCACCACGTGCCATCAACTTAATGATGGATTGGGGTTGGGACCAAAGTGCAATCCAATGGAACACAGATGGTACACAAGTGGCACTAATGCTTGAAGCATGGGACAACAAAGACCGTTGGTTAGCGACTGTTGATACACAAAACAATAAACTTGTTTCACAACACCGTCTGCATGACGATGCGTGGGTTAACTATGCATACAATGATTTTGGTTGGTTGAACAACTCAGACACGCTTTACTTCTTATCTGAAGAGTCTGGTTACAGCCACATTTACAAAAAGCCTGTAAACGGTAAAGCAACGCAGCTTACTAAAGGCCAATTTGTTGTTTCTAACTTAACGTTAACAGCTGATAACTCAGCGATTTACTACAAAGCCAACGTTGAGCACCCAGGTCTTTACGAAATCTATCGTGTAAACCCTGCAAACGGTGAATCTGAGCAAGTAACCAACCTTGATGGTATGACTGATTACCAGTTAAGCCCAGATGAAAGCAAACTATTGCTAACTCATTCAAAAATTATGTCGCCGCCTGAGCTCTATGTTGCTGATGCAAAAGCAAACACCCAAGCAACTCAGTTAACGCATACAGTATCTGATGAGTTCTTAGCGAAGAAACTAATTGCACCTAAGATTGTTGCTGTGCCTTCAAGCCATACTGATCAGCCAATTTACGCAAAAGTATATTACCCAGCTGATTATAAAGAAGGCGAAACAGGTAAAAACCGTAAAGCAGTTATCTTTAACCACGGTGCTGGTTACCTACAAAACTCACACATGGGTTGGTCTGGTTACTTCCGCGAGTTTATGTTCCACTCACTACTTGCTTCAGAAGGCTACGTAGTAATGGACATGGACTACCGTGCATCGAAAGGTTACGGCCGTGATTGGCGTACAGCTATTTATCGTCAAATGGGTACACCTGAAATCCAAGATTTAGCAGATGGCGTAAGCTGGATGGCAGACAACGCAAACGTTGATACACAAGCTGTAGGCACTTATGGTGGTTCTTATGGTGGTTTCATGACGTTTATGGCGCTATTCACGCAACCTGATTTATTTAAAGCAGGTGCTGCACTTCGCCCGGTAACTGATTGGGCTCACTACAATGGTCCTTATACGTCTAACATCTTAAACCACCCAGATGTTGACCCAATTGCCTATGAAAAGAGCTCACCAATTTACTTTGCTGAAGGGCTTAAGAGTCGTTTATTAATTAATGCGCCTATGGTTGATGACAATGTTTTCTTCCAAGACTCAGTTCGCTTAGTACAACGCTTAATTGAGCTTGAAAAAGAAAACTTTGAAACAGCGATCTTCCCAGTTGAGCCGCATGGTTTTGTACAACCATCAAGCTGGTTAGATGAATACCGTCGTATTCATAAGCTATTTAAAGAAACGCTTTAATCAATAGCGTAAATGAAAAACAGCCACTTTAAGTGGCTGTTTTTATTTGTAATCGAATTTATCTATAAAGGGTTATTTGCAGTAAAATTCACTCACATCAAGTACTGTCTTACCTTCTTCTGAGTCGTTTTCAAAAATTAAACTATCACCCTCTAAACTCATTTTATAGTCTTTCATCCATGATAGATTAGCTATTAACTCCAATTCATAGCGATTAAACGAAACAGGGCACTTTAAATACACATAATGGTGAGCAGTTCCAAAAGCTCCAGGGTCTGATGTGTAGACATAAAAGGTGCGATATTCAAATGCTCGTTCTTGGTGAACGTAATCAGTATTTGAGTTAAACATGTTGTTGAATAATATAAGTAAACCAATACCAAAGAACATTAAGCATGAATACAAAATACTAAGAATAAGGGTCAAATGAGCAATAATTTTATTTTTAAACGATTCTTTAACGATTCTGTATTTTGCTAACAATAGACAAAACCCAATACAAAGTGAGCAAAACACTATGGTGTAATAGATATTATCAAGGCTTGCCATAAACGTTGGTGAAACAAATTTTAAGTTTACCAATTGGCCAAATAGCCCAGCCAATAGAGGCCCGTAAAGACAGAATAGTATAATGCGAAGGTAAATATTTCCTTTATTTTCATTCATTTAAAATTCCTTTTTCTAGTTAACAAAGAGCAGTTGTAAAGAGCGAGTAAGGTTACCCGCGCTTTTTTATTATTTTTATAAAGACAGGCAAAGCCAACAGTGTGCCGCCAATTGCGCCGATAAAGTGGGCATCAATGGCAACATTAGACGCGATTAACTGAGTCACCGATTCACTCGGGCCTGCTATTTGCTCCCAAATCACTTTAGCCCAAGTACCAGCGAACAATAACCAGCCTGATAGCATGCCTGCTTGTACATCTTTAACTGCACCCCAAATGATCACACCGTGCAACAGGGCACTTAATCCGGTGTAAATTTGGATATCTGGGCAAAATAGCCACACACCTAATCCACACCACAGTGCAAGAACAATAATATTAAACGCATAGCGAGCAGGGCTTGTATGCTCAGCGTGTAGAGCCCAAATTAATAAAATTCCGGCGCAATTTAAGCCTAAATGTGGCCAATTAGCATGCACAAATTGGCTAGTGAAAATGCGCCAAAATTCACCATTTGCAACTAACTCACGGTTAAATTCAAGATATTCATTTAAGTTAAACGTAGCAAATGAGGAACTTAGTATTACTAAACACAGTGGCGGCAGAATATATTCTAGTTTCAGGGGCAGGTTTATCATGTTATTTTTGGTGTATCTGAGATTGTCGCCTATTGTGCACGTTTAATTTTAAGATGCCAAATACACTACGGGATTAAGTTTATTTATGTTATTCAAAACCAAAGCGCTGTTAGCTCTGTCCACCTCATTAATTTATTCAACTGCTATTTTCGCAGCCCCTGCAAAAGTTGAAACTCGCGAACCTGAAGCTGCAACGGGATTTGCTCATAAACAAGTTGTTGAAGGCGATAAATACATGGTCGCTGCAGCAAACCCTTATGCAGTAAAAGCCGGGCAAAAAATGCTTGAACTAGGCGGCTCAGCGGTTGACGCTGCTATTGCAACGCAATTAGTACTGACACTGGTAGAACCGCAATCGTCGGGGATCGGTGGGGGTACATTTATGATGTACTTCGACAACAAAACAAAGAGCCTAACTAGCTTTGATGGCCGTGAAACGGCTCCAAGCAATGCTGACGAAACGTTGTTTTTAGATAAGCACGGTAAAGCCGTAAAATGGATTGAAGCCGTTGTAGGTGGTCGTTCTGTTGGTGTACCGGGTATTTTAGATGCCTTTGCCACAGCCCATAAGCGTTACGGTAAGTTAGAGTGGCAAACCTTGTTTGCCCCTGCCATTGAATTGGCTGATAAAGGCTTTATCGTGTCGCCGCGTTTACATCAATTATTGGCTAAAGAATTAAACCCAGGGGTTACCAAGCTACCTGTTATTCGTGACTACTTCTTTCCTGATGGTAAACCGCTTGCTGTAGGTACCGTGAAAAAGAATCCTGAACTTGCCGCGCTTTATAAAGATATAGCGAAACAGGGCATTGATGCATTTTACAAAGGTGAAAACGCTAAAGAGCTTGTGCATGCAGTGCAAAACTCAGCAGTCGCACCGGGTACATTAACGGTTGAAGACTTAGCCAATTACAAAAGCAAAGAGCGTGCACCTGTGTGTGTTGATTATCGCCAGTACGCAGTGTGCTCAATGGCACCACCTAGTAGCGGTGGTGTAGCTGTGTTACAGATTTTAGCCTTACTTGAACATAAAGACATGGCTAAACTTAAACCAAACTCTGTACAGGCGCTGCATTACTTTACCCAAGCATCACGTTTAGCGTTTGCTGATCGTAATGTGTATATGGGTGACCCTGACTTTATGACAATCCCGACACAAGGATTACTCGATAAAAACTACATTGCTGGTCGCGCAAAACTTATTTCTGAAAAAGATACTCACGCAGAAGCAGGCACACCACCAAACTCAGTTGCATACGCGCAAGATGATGCATATGAGCTGCCATCAACTTCCCATGTTTCGATTGTCGATAGTCAAGGTAACGCTGTGTCGATGACAAGCTCTATCGAAATGGCGTTTGGTTCAACAGTAATGGTGAGCGGGTATATTTTAAACAATCAACTAACTGACTTTGCTTTATCGCCAACTAAAGATGGTAAGCCATTGGCTAATCGTGTTGAAGCAGGTAAACGTCCGCGTAGTTCTATGTCGCCAGTCATGGTGTTTAACAAAGACGGCAGCTTACGTTTAGTGGTTGGTTCGCCGGGTGGTAGCCGTATTATTGATTATGTAGCTCAAGTGGTTGTAGGAGTGCTTGATTGGAACCTAGATGCGCAAACAGCCATTAACTTACCGCGCATTACTAATCGTAATAATTACACAAGCCTCGAAAAGGGCACTGAGCTTGCCAACGCTGAAGCTGATTTTGTTAACCGCGGACACACAGTTCGTATCCTAGATTTAAACTCTGGTTTACATGCTGTTGAAGTTAAAAACGGTAAACTTTATGGCGCAGCCGATCCGCGTCGCGAAGGCATCGCTTTAAGTGATAAAAGCCACTAAAAACAAGCTCAGCAGCCTTAAAGCTGCTGAGTTTTCATGTATACTATCTGCTATGCTATTTAGAGCATAAAATTCATTTTCTTCAATGGTCTGACAAGGTGAATTGTCATTGCAATTTCGCCTTCAAGAGTAATAATGTCAGGTCATAATTATGACGCATCAAAGCTTGGAAATATGACTACAAATACCGATCCAAATTATCTTTATATTCCTTATTCAGGCCCAGGTCTGATTGAAACGCCACTATTAAATAAAGGCAGTGCTTTTTCACAAAAAGAAAGGGAAAATTTCAACTTAGCCGGATTACTGCCACCGCGTTATGAAACGATCGAAGAACAAGTTGAGCGTTGTTACCAGCAGTATTCTAGCTTTAGCGATAATTTAAATAAGCACATTTACTTACGTGCTATTCAAGATAACAACGAAACACTTTACTACCGTTTAGTGCGTGATCATCTTGAAGAAATGATGCCTATTATCTACACGCCAACGGTAGGTGATGCTTGTGAAAAGTTCTCAGACATTTACCGTAGTGCCCGTGGTCTATTTATTTCTTATGAAGATCGTTTCCAAATTGATGATATTTTACGTAATGCCACTAAAGGCAAAGTAAAAGTTATCGTTGTGACTGACGGCGAGCGTATTCTTGGTCTAGGTGACCAAGGTATTGGTGGTATGGGTATTCCAATTGGTAAGTTATCACTTTATACAGCGTGTGGTGGTATTAGCCCTGCATATACGTTACCAGTGATGCTTGATGTTGGTACGAATAACGAAAAACTACTTAACGACCCTATGTACATGGGTGCTCGCCATAAGCGTATTTCGCAAGAAGAATATGACGAATTCTTAGATCTATTTATTAAAGCAGTTAAACGTCGTTGGCCAAGTGTTTTACTTCAGTTTGAAGACTTTGCACAACCAAATGCCATGCCATTACTAAAACGCTACCGTGATGAAATCTGTAGCTTTAACGATGACATTCAAGGTACTGCTGCGGTAACTGTAGGTTCTTTACTTGCTGCATGTCGTGTTAAAGGCGCGAAGCTTTCTGAGCAAAAAGTGGTGTTTGTTGGTGCAGGCTCTGCAGGTTGTGGTATTGCTGAGCAAATTATCAGTACTATGGTTGCTGAAGGCATTAGCGATGAGCAAGCGCGTTCGCAAATTTTCATGGTTGACCGCTTTGGTCTACTTACTGAAGGTATGGAAGGCTTACGCGATTTCCAACAAGCACTTTGCCAATCTAAAGATGGCTTAAGTGAGTGGACTTACAGCGGTGAGTACGCATCACTATTAGATGTAATGCACTGTGCGCAACCAGACATCCTGATTGGTGTATCTGGCCAGCCTGGTTTATTCACTGAACAGGTTATTCGTGCAATGCACGCATCTTGCCCACAACCGATTATCTTCCCGCTAAGTAATCCGTCTAAGCAAGTTGAAGCACTTCCTTCTGATGTTATTGAATGGACAAACGGCCAAGCGATTGTTGCTTCTGGTAGTCCATTTGATCCGGTTGAGTATAACGGCCAAACATTCCCAATCCCACAATGTAACAACAGTTATATTTTCCCGGGTATTGGTTTAGGCGTAATTGCTGCTAAAGCTACACGTATTACAGATGCAATGCTGATTGTATCAAGTGAAACACTGGCTGAGTCTTCACCACGTGCAAACACTGGTAAAGGCAGCTTATTACCTGCACTGACTGAAATCCAAGCGTTAAGTAAACGTATTGCTTTTGCGGTTGCGAAAAAAGCGATGGAAGAAGGTGTTGCACTAGAGCTGAGCGATGAAGCGCTATGGGCAGCAATCGAGAAAAACTACTGGCTTCCAGAATATCGAAACTACAAGCGCCGTAGTATCTAAACTAGAACGCTTTTAGTGAATGAAAAAACAGGCTTTTTATGCCTGTTTTTTTATATCTGTAAAATGGCTTGTTCATATTCAATTAACCCTTTAAGGTGATAATGAACGGAGTTTTAAATTAAGGAACAGTATTATGCGTAAGTTAGTTTTTACCGCTATGGCGGCAGCACTTAGTTTTAATGTGTTAGCACAAGCAACACCTGATGCGCCACATATTTATATACAAGGTAATGCAACGGTTAAAGCGATCCCTGATAACGTTAAACTAACGGTAGGTATTGTTGAAGTAGATAAAGATTTAATTGCCGCGAAAAACAAAGCCGATGCAACCATGGCGAAAGCGATTAAGCTTGCTAAAAACCAAGGCGTAGAAGAAAAGGGCATTTATGCGTCTAATATCTCGATTAATCGCCAAACAGAATATAACCGTGAAACGGGTAAGCAAGAGTTTGTAGGTTATAGAGTAACGCGTAGCCTGTCTGTAACTTTAACTGATATAAAAAAATACCCAATTATGCTTCAGCAACTAGTGAATTCGGGCATTAATGAAATTAATCAAACGCAATTTGTATCAAGCAAGTACGAAGAGCTACAAAAGCAAGCGCAAAAGCTAGCCATTAAAGATGCCCGTGCTGCGGCGAAAGAATTTGCCAATGACTATGGGGTAGAGCTTAAAGGTCTTTATACAGCTTCAAGTAGCCCACTTGATACAGGTAGCCAACCTTATATGCGTGCCAGCAAAATGGTTATGGCAGAAGCTGCACCAGATAACTATGTACCTGATGCATACAATGGTGGTGAGCTTACGATTACCGCAAGCAGCTATGCGGTTTATTTAATCGAAAACTAAGTTAACTTATTGATTGCTGGCAAACCTTGCCAGCAATTTTTCACCTTGTTGCTCTGAAATACGAGCAATCGCTTTTAGCATATTAGTGATTTGCTCACGGTCGTATTCATTACTAATATGCTTATCTATATCTTCAATAATTGCCCCTAAATAAACAAATAGGCTATCAGTTGCTTTATTGTTATCAGATGCTCTAAACAATATGTTTTTAAATGCCTCAAGCACGTTAACCATTACATAGGCGTCATTTTTTGCATAGTTACGAATTGGCGTGAAGTTATCATGCAGCAGCTCATCGAATGAGGTTTCGTGAATAAACAGGTGCGGTTGATTGTTCTCGCATCGTTTAAGCGAGTAATTCACATCGTAAATATCTAAGCGCAATATCAGTAATATGCTCAACATATCTATGGCTTTTACCGCAGTACCGGGATCGTTAATACCCGGGCTCATAGCTTTAACAGCGATTTCTGAAATTTGTGTCATACCGTAGCGGTAATGGTCACTAATATATTCTTCGATATAAAAGATAAAGCAGTCTAGTAATTGTTCTACCAGTTCAGGTTTGTCAGATAAATCCTTATCACACTTTAAAAACGGGTATCCCTTTACTGTAAAGAAGCCTTGTTTAACCGAAATATAAATTTTAATACTGTGCTGTTGGCATAACGCACACAACTTATCGCTATGTGCCCCTTTAAAGTAACCTTCTGTTTTACTTTTAACACTATGCCAGTCATCAAACTCAGGAAAATGCTCAACAGGATTTTGTTGTTGCATGTCAATTATGCATTTAAGCTCGCCTTTGGTATTTTTAAATAAGTCGTTTAGTACATTATCGACTTGAATTGCTTTTGAAATTGAGTGAATAAAAAACACAAAAAAACCAAGCGAAATTAAACCAAACACCAATGAAAAGAAGATACCAAGCGATGGAATACCCATATCTCCATCACCAATGGTACGTATGTTTATCAGCATTAATATGGTGTAGATAATACTACCAAGATAAAACCCCAGTACTAATTGGTGCGACTTACGGGTAATAAGGCCCGGCAACACACGCGGCGAAAGACTGGCACTGGCACTATTAAGCACCACCATAACCATAGAAAAACTAAAAACCGTTAATGAGATAATACTGCCGGCAAGTGTGCTGAGGATGGTACGGGCATTCTCTTCGCTATCGACCAATAACACACCAATAAGCTTTTTAAATTCCATTGATAATGACGAGTACTCGACCGCAGTAGTAATTAATCCAAAAACTAAAAACACTACAGAGAGCATTGATGGGTAAAATCCGATACTACTGATCATTTCGCGGTAGTTATCGGCGATTTTTCTTGGCGTAAACATGCACTTCCTTAAGAACTGTTAGACATTAAATATCATACTGAGCTAACCTAACTACTTACTTAACAGCCTAGCAATAAATTATGCTAAGCGTCTAACTTTAAATAAAAATTGGAAAAACTGTGATTGTTTCAACGTTTGCTGCCATCTTGGCCATTTTATACATTCAACTTAGCCTTCGCGTGATCAAATTACGTAGAGCAAAACGCATTTCACTTGGTGACGGGGGAGATAAAAGCCTACAAGCAGCTATACGAACTCATGCTAATTTTATTGAATATGTGCCTTTTTCGTTGATCCTGCTATTTTTATTAGAGTACCAAGGCCTCCCAAGCCATTATTGCTATATTTTAGGTGCAATGCTGGTTGCTGGTCGTTTTTGTCATAGTTACGCACTTGCTGATAATCTGATGAAATTACGTGTATTAGGTATGATGCTTACTTTCATTACTATTTTGATTAGCGCTGTGATGTTATTAGTTACACAGGTTTTCTGATATGCTAAAAATTGTTTTTCCATGTTTGTTGTTCTTATTTTCAACTTGTTTATTTGCCAATGTAAAAACAATTAATGCCAAGAAAAATCGCGTAACACCACCAACCACTTTGCATGTTGTTTATCCTAAAACAATGGATAGCTTAGACGAAGAAGTACTTTATCCTTTAATACTTCTTCGTACAGCTTTAAAAAGAAGTGGTTATAAGTTTACCTTATCACCCGCACCTGAATTATTAAGCCAAAATCGTGTTTTAAAAGAAATTGAAACGACTGGATCTATTAATGTTACTTGGAGCATGACAAACCAAGAGCGTGAAGACACTTTGCTCCCTCTACGAGTTCCTATATTTAAAGGCTTATTTGGTTGGCGATTAATGTTTACTACAGAAGATAAGTTACCGAGGTTGAAACAGCTAAAATCTCTTGATGATTTAAAATCGATTAACTTAGTTCAGGGTGCAGATTGGCCAGATACACGAATTCTAACAAGTAACGGTTTAACAGTGGCAACGGCAATGGACTTTGAATCATTGTTTGTAATGTTAGATAGAGGAAGGGGGGATTTATTTCCTCGTTCAGTATTAGAGATCCAAGATGAACTTGCGTATTTTAAAGAAGGAATGCCGTTGGTCGTTCTGCCGCATCTAATGCTCAAATACAAAAGCCCAATCTATTTCTTTTTTAATAAACATAATACTAATATTGCTAAAGCCGTTTCTCAGGGGATTAAGGTTATGCAGCAAAGTGGTGAATTTGACGAGTTATTTTTTAAGTACAACGGAAACTTTATAAAAAACGCCCACCTACACGACAAAATTGTTATAGAATTGCATAATTATGATTTACCAAGGTTAACCCCAGTCAACGACAAATCGCTGTGGTTAGCATTTGATCAGGTGCCATGAGCTCTAAAATTTTTATTATCGGTTTACCACGAACCGGCACAACTAGTATCTGTAACAGCTTTTTACAACTCGGTTATAAAACCGCCCACACAGCCTATACCCAACAAGCAATTACAAGTGCAGATGTTATTGCTGATACTCCAGTTTTTAGTGAATACGCCTTGCTTGATGAGCACTTTGCAAATAGCCGTTTTATCAACCTCGAGCGCGATTTAACTAAGTGGCTGCCTTCGATTAGGCAGTTACTAGCACGCATGCACACTAATTTAATGCGCCCTGATGGTGGCTTTAATAGCCATTTAAAGCGCTGTTATTTTGATGTGTTTGGTCAGTATAGCTTGGCAGAGTTAGAATCTGATGAATACATAACAGCGTGTTATCAGCGTCACCAACAGCAAGTAGCAGACTACTTTAAAGGGCGTGAACAGCAATTATTAACACTGGATGTAGCAGACTCAAACAGCCCGCAATTACTTCAGCAGTTTTTAAACACTCAGCAGCCAATTAGCTTTAAACAGCTTAATATGGGTGGCAAAGTCACAGCGTGGAATGACATAAAACACCCAGATAAAGTATCATCTACCCGAAGTGGTAAAATTGATAAATCTCTTGGTTATAATCACACGTAAAATACGTTAAAATCGCCGCAATCATAAGTTTAGTTGTTCCTCATCATGTTTGAATTGAAATACCACACGCCATTTGAATGGACAGAAGGTGTCTTAGCTGACTTCGATACCTTTTTACAAGATCATGCTGCAGCAGAGAAAAAAGCTTCTGGTATGGCTATGTCTATGCTTTCTCATTACCCAGACCGTCGCAAGCTTGTTAGAGCCATGACAGACTTAGCACTGGAAGAAATGATCCACTTTAAACAAGTTTTAAAGCTATTAATGGAACGTGATGTATCACTTGGCAATGACCAAAAAGATCCTTACATCAAACAAATTCGTGCGGTATTTAGAAATGGTCGTGATGAATTCTTGATGGACCGTTTATTAGTAGCAGGCGTTATTGAAGCACGCGGACACGAGCGCTTTTCGCTTGTTGCAGAGGCTTTACCTGCAGGCAAAGAAAAAGAGTTTTATGTCGCGATTGCAAAATCAGAAGAAAAACATAAAAACTTATTCGTTGAACTTGCTTACGAGTATTTCGATAAGCAAGAGGTTGATACACGCCTTGAAGAAATCCTTATTGCAGAAGCCGAAATCTGTAAAAAAATTCCATTTACAGCAGCGCTTCATTAACTTGATGCTTGTGTATTAGGCCTTTTAGCCTAATACACAAATTTATGTCTAAACCCCAAAGCAGTAAATTAGGGACTAAAAACAATAATTAAGTATCCTGCAAATAGTTACGCTAATTCTAATTGATTAAATAAACAGCATACATTCATCTTTCTCTCCTATAGTTAAATGAGTACCTAACTGAGAGGAATAGAGCATGAAATGGATGATGACTCTTACGACGCTGTCGTTAATAGGGATTGTATTCACCGGTAATTCTATTTATACCGAAGTGAAGCTCTTTCGTTCAAACGATAAGCCAACCGAAATAACTGCTAGTATGTATCGCTCGCTTATTTGGCATAGTGATATTTATAAAGACGATGAATTTCTACATACCGCACAAAGCTACTTTAGCGATGGCAAAATTGATACGCGTGAATACAGTAAACTAACTAGCCTGGCAAGCAAAACTGCTGGCCCAATCATCTACATTCAAGAAACAGATGAGCAGTTGTGGCACGCTAGGCTAACTTACAAAAAATACCTTGAACAGAAAACGGTCGAACGACTGGCAAGTTTACATTGAGGAAAACTGTTTTATCAACGTGCTAAGCTCAACAATGGTGGGCTTACCGCTGAGGTAATTAGTATCAAGATGGTAACTATTGCCAAGCCAATAGGGCTTTTGGGTCGTGTTATGGCCATGCACAGAAAAGTCGATACTAGGGTTAATTAAAGGTTTTTTCGCTTTGGTTAAGCTCCTATCCCAAAGCAAAGCGCCAATCGCTTGTTGTATATCTTGAGTAGGATTTTGCCAATCCCAATCCGCATGCGTTGTATGTGATAAACCAACTTTAATTTTGCCGTATTCAACATAGTAAGAAAGCGGGCAGTTAAGTAGCTGCTTACAGACAAATGCGAGCTCTTCATCGGTTGCATCTAAATGCCAACGGCCGCCATTCTCAACCCATAAACGGTAGTAACTTTTATCGCCTGCAAGTAAAGACTCAAGCAACATATGCTCGTGGTTACCAAGGCACATATGTACACCAAGCTCTTTATAACGCGCAAGTAACGCAATGCTGTGCTCCCCCCGATCAATCACATCACCCAGTGAAAACAAAATATCTTCGCTTGGATTAAAATTAACAGAGCAAAGCGCCTGTTCAAATTTAGTTAAATCTGCATCTAAATCGCCAATAACAAATACACGTTTACTTTCATTAATTTGGATCTTAACTTGAATGGGGTTTTGCGAGGCAAGAGGGCTTTTAACTAAATTCAAAATACATTCCTTTAAGCAGCTAATAATTTAAGACTATCATAACTCGTTGCTATTTGAGCACTGGGTGGTTATTATCTAGCCTCACTTTTTAGGAGTTACCGCCAACATGAACAACTAAACCTGTTATCCAATTTCATTTTTATCTTTTTGGACCAACAGGGTTAGTAGGCGCTGCTCACTATCACTTTTATAATATTACTTTTCGTGTGATCAAGCGCTTATGCCCCTGTAGTACAGGAGGCACTATGCCACAACTTCAAGCTTTTAATTTATGTTACCAACATGGCAATGGCGATGTTGTATTTAACGACCTTTCATTTTCACTTACTGCTAAAGTCACCGCATTAGTCGGAAGGAACGGCTATGGTAAATCTATTTTAGCGTCAATACTTGCTAAGCAAAAAGAGCCTAGCTCTGGTACGGTTGTTTGTAATTCAACCCTTGGCTTTTACAGGCAAATGAACGATGTAAATCAGGCTGATAACCAAGCAATTGCTGAGGCTATTGGGCTAGAGCCTGTGTTTAATGCCCTCGATGCGATAAACCAAGGGCAAGTTACAGAGCAAAACTTAATTTTGCTTGAAGGAAATTGGGACTTACCAGAGCGCTTTAATGCAGAACTTGTAAGGCTTGGCGTAAACAACAAAACCCCTTACTCACTAAGCAAATATTTAAGTGGCGGTCAGCTTAGCCAATTAAAGCTTTGGGCACTATTTACCTGCATAAAGCCCGACATTTTAATACTGGATGAGCCATCAAACCATCTAGATGCAAAAGGTAAAAGCTGGCTTATAAAGCAAATACACAACTTTAAAGGGCAATTATTACTAATAAGTCACGATCAAGAATTATTAGAACATGCCCATGAAGTTTGGGAGCTAACAACCCTTGGTTTAACACAATATAGTATGCGTTTTTCTGAGTACCAAGCACAAAAACAGCAGCAAGTTGCTGCCCTTGAAAACAAGTTAAACCACGTTGTTAAACAGCAAAGTAAGCTCAAGGCAGCAGAGCAACTACAAAAGCAAAAAACACAAAAACGTGCAGGTCATGGCGCAGCGCTGAGAAAATCAGGCAGCCAGTCTAAAGTGCTGATGGATGCTAAAAAAGATAAAGCCAGCGCTAATTTATCATCACAAAGTAAAAACACCGCTAAGCGAGAAGGTGAACTCACTCGTAATAAACTAGAGCTTTCTAGCCAGCTTGAACAAACTAAAGCACAGCAATTTTACTTAGCGCAATCAGATGAAGTTAAGCACCAAAAAGTACTAAGCCTGCAGGATGTGGTATTAGCACACGGCACACAAAAGCCGCTTAATTTACAGGTGTTCAGTGATGATAAAATTCATTTAGTAGGAGCCAATGGCACTGGTAAATCAACCTTACTTAAAACGCTTATTTTCGAAATACCAGTAAAAGCAGGGCAGTTACATTGTAATCAAGCACTCTATTATTTAGACCAACATTTTGCATTAATAAACAACGAGCTAACCCTGCTTGATAACATTTTGTTTTACTGTAAAAACCTAGATGAGAGCACCGCGCGTACTCTACTTGCCAGTATTGGCTTTAGAAAAGACGCTGTTTTTAAATATGCCGCACTTTTAAGTGGCGGTGAAAAAATGAAGCTCGCCATGTGTATCGTCAGTAATATTGAAAGTACTGCATTCTTGTTACTCGATGAGCCCGATAATCATCTCGACCTTGAATCAAAACAGCTCTTGGCTCATTCATTACAGGGTTTTAAAGGCGGGTTTATACTCGTAAGCCATGATAAATACTTTGTAGAAAGTGTCGGCTGTAATAAGCAAATTGTATTATAAAATAGCCATTTATAAATAAGCGTGCTAGGGTGGTTGTAGGTACTTTATACCAATCCGCAATAATACT
>NZ_PNCZ01000001.1:0-76521 GCF_005887425.1 Pseudoalteromonas sp. S2721 | reverse complement strand
CACCTAGCACCTAGCACCTAGTACTCTTTCACATATATTTTGATCAGTTGCCCTTACTTAAATTCAGGTAACTGATCTTTTCCAATCAATAATTCAATACTCCTGCTTTTTCCAGTAACTGATGTTATAAATTTCTTCTTCTTAAGAACTGAAATCATTGAATGAACACTTGAAGATGCGGTTCCAAAGTAGCGCTCAAAATCACTTTCAGCAGGCGCAATCCCATTCACTTTTGTGTAGTAATAAATAAATGCTAAATACTGACCTTGCTTTGCTGTAAACAGTGGCGACTCTTCTTTATTCATAATGAACTTTTACCCTAATCAACGATCCTTTAACTCATATAAACTTACTTAATATTGTTATGAACCGAAAGTATATTGTTGAATTATCAGAAGAAGAAAAACAAGAATTAGTAGACTATTGCAAAAAAGGCATGGTCAATGTTCGAAAGTACAAGCGGGCTGCTATTTTGTTAAAAGCTGACCGTTGTAGATATACAACAGAGCAAATATGTGAAGCAGTTCAAGTGAGCTCTTCCACCGTATTTCGAGTCAAACGCCAGTTTGTTGAAGAAAATCTAGCGGCAGCTTTGAATGAAGGTGCACGAAGTGGTGCAATGAGAAAAACTTCTGCGAAAGATGAAGCAACGTTAATCGCCACAGCTTGCACTAAGCCACCAACAGGTCACGCTAGATGGACATTATCTTTACTTGGAGAGCGATTAGTTACGTTAACCGATTTAGATAGTATCTCGTATGAAACAATATGGATGCGCCTTAAATAGAATGCACTAAAGCCATGGCAAAAAAAGATGTGGTGTGTGGCGACAATGGATGCTGAATATATCGCGCGGATGGAACATGTGCTCGAGTTGTATGCTGAGCCAGCAGATGAGTTAAACCCCATAATTAACTTTGATGAGGCGATGAAACAACTGGTAGATGATACTCGACCGGCACAACCAATGAAGCAGGGGCAGACTAAGCGGTTAGATTATGAATATAAACGTGTAGGTGTGGCCAACTTATTTGTATTCTTCGATCGCCATCGAGGGTGGCGGCATGTTAAAGCAACAGAAAGAAAGACGAAAATTGACTTTGCTAATTGTATGAGGGATTTAGTTGATCTTCATTATCCACATGCGAACAAAATAAAAGTTGTGTTAGATAACTTATCAACTCATACAGAAGGAGCGTTATATAAAGCATTTTCTCCACAGGAAGCACGCCGGATTTTAAATAAACTAGAGTTACATTACACACCAAAACACGCGAGTTGGTTGAATATGGTCGAGATAGAAATTGGTAATATGAATAAGCAATGTTTAGATAGACGTATAGCAAGTATGGAAGAACTAAAGACAGAACTCGCGGCCTGGGAATGGAGCAGGAATAAAGAAAGAACAAGTATAAACTGGATGTTTAATGTTGAATTAGCTCGTGAAAAACTTCAGAGGGCCTATGGTGCCCTCAACTAGTCAGAACTTGTGTGATGAAGTACTAGCACCTAGCACCTAGCACCTTCTGTCTTTTTCCTTTCCACTTTCCCCTTACTACTTTCACCTTTCTCCTTTGCCTGGGTGTGCATATACGCACAGAAGCTGTTCGTTTTACGCTATTTTCATTATATAAATCCTAAGCTAAGCTGTACCTAGTTTCACGATTCTCATGGGAAATGAGTATGTTAAAGAATTCAAAGTCAAGTTATGGCTGGGTGGCCATCTTAGTGCACTGGTTAATGGCACTTGGGGTGTTTGGTTTGTTTGGCTTAGGCGTATATATGGTTGAGCTAACCTATTACGACGCTTGGTACAAAGGCTCTTTGGACTTGCATAAAAGCGTTGGTATTACCTTAGCGGCATTATTGCTGTTTCGATTTGGTTGGCGCTTGTTAGGCACCCAACCTGAGCCTGTTGCAGGCAGTTCAAAAGCAATGAATCGAGTTGCACACTCAGCCCATAAACTAATTTATTTAGCTTTAGTCGTCATTGTGACATCAGGCTATTTAATTTCTACGGCTGATGGTCGTGCAATTGAAGTATTTAATTTATTTGCTGTACCGGCATTACCAGAGTCGGTCGCAAACCAAGAAGATATTGCAGGTAAAATTCACTTTTATGCCGCGTATGGGCTAATAGCTGTGGTTGTTTTACATGCTTTAGGGGCACTAAAACATCATTTTATCGATAAAGATAAAACCTTAATTAGAATGATCAAACCATTGAAGGATGATTAAAATGAAAAAATTACTATTAGGCACAGCACTAAGTGCTGCACTTTTCTCAACAGCAAACGCAAATGCAGCTGACTACGTTATTGATACAGATGGTGCGCACGCATTTGTCACTTTTAAAATTAAGCATTTAGGTTACAGCTGGTTACATGGTCGTTTTAATACTTTTTCAGGTGACTTTAGTTATGACGATAAAGCGCCTAATGCATCTAAAATCAATGTAACGATTGATACTAAAAGCATCGACTCAAATCATGCTGAGCGTGACAAGCACTTACGCGGAAAAGACTTCTTAAATGTTGATAAATACCCAACGGCAACATTCAAAAGCACCTCAATCAAGTTTGATGAAGACGGTGATGAAGCAGATGTAACAGGTGAATTCACCTTAAATGGTGTGACTAAAACCATTACTTTTGAAATTGATAAAATTGGTGAAGGTAAAGATCCATGGGGTGGATACCGTGTTGGTTTTGAAGGTGAAACAAGCCTTAAACTAGCTGACTATGGTATCGACTACAATCTAGGCCCTGCTTCTACGCATGTTGATATCGGTTTATTCATTGAAGGTGTGCGTAAGTAAGCACCATTAATACGACTGCCAATTCGCATAACTATGTGGATTAGGAAATTAAAAGTGCCGCTCAATGAGCGGCACTTTCGTTTCTATCTTTTAACCTTTTTTC
This sequence comes from Pseudoalteromonas sp. S2721, assembly GCF_005887425.1. NCBI lineage: Bacteria > Pseudomonadati > Pseudomonadota > Gammaproteobacteria > Alteromonadales > Pseudoalteromonadaceae > Pseudoalteromonas > Pseudoalteromonas sp. S2721. The sequence continues at coordinate 73,600 of NZ_PNCZ01000001.1, read as the reverse complement.
TAAAATGGGCTGTAAATTATCAGGTAGCCAGCGAACTAAAACATCATGAAAAGCGTTTGTGTGAGCTATTTTTTCAAGGGTTTCATCTAGTAGTTTTACCGTTTCTTTGCCTTGTTTGTTATTTGTACAACCTATATAACCAACGCTTAATGCCGGTGCTTCGGTGAGTGTCAGTTGGGTCAATTCATCTTTAAAGCCCATTGAGTGCGCCAAATAGTAATGTTCGCTAGGGTAGCCAAGTAATATATCAATGCGCTTCTTATGCAGCATATAAGTTAAGCTTGCGAGTGTATCTCTGCCGGGGCGTGAGATAATATTAGCGTCATGGCTTTCGTTAATCACGCTATCTATATCGGCGCCAAACGAGCGGCTCATTGATACCCCTAATGCCAAGTGTTTTTCGTTTAATAACGATTTTAAAGACACGGGTTTTGTCACGTCTAACTTAAGTTTTGTGGCTAACTCTTTACGTATGGCAATGGAGGGTGATAAACCCACTGTTGAAGTGTGCTCTGTAAACTGAATATGCTGCTTACGGTGCTCGCTTTGATATAACGACAGCATACAATAATTGTTGTGTGGGTTTGATAGTTCATGCACGGCGCGACTGGCTGGCAATAGGGTGCGTTTAAATGAAACCTCTGGCAGAAATTGCTCTAGTAATTTGATCACACTTTCGTCACGACCTGTGCCTTCGTACTTGTCATTCATGATGTAGTAGGGAGCAAAATCAACCATGATCCATTCGATTGACTTCGGTTGCTTGGTTGCAGCAACTGGCAGGCAGAAAAGTAATAGTAAAATAGAGCACGTAAAACGCATTTTTACTACCTATTTGTGGGCTTAAAATATAAGTGTAGCAGGAATTTAGCTATATGCAGGCTGGTGATGAAAAACTAAAACGCCAGCGTATTGGCTGGCGTTTATCGGTAGGGTTTAGTTGGCTTTTAGCCACTTCACAAATTGGCGTGCATCACTGGCCTTTTGGAAGATGGCGTTTTTTAAGCCTTGCGTGTCACTAAAAATTACACGCTGTTTATTTACCGAGATTGATTGCACTGGGTGTGCGATCTGGATCAAAGATCCGTTGTATTTATATGACATAATAAAACTCACTCTTTCTTTTGTCTGTGTCTGTAGAGCTTTAATAGGCATTTAAAAAATACAGACCGACATTTGTTGTCTTGCTAACAGTGTTGACTAAGTTTGTGACAGTTTGGTGATGATTTGAAAATTCATCAAAATGTCATTTAGCAAACGAGTTGCAAGTATTTATACGAATATGCGGGAATTACTGGATCAAGGTAAGGGGTTAACCGCGTGGTTTCTAAAAACCAGACAAGTAGATTACTGTAAGAATTAACTAAGCGCAAGGTTTATTTTTTAAACATCAAAAATAATTTCTGGATGTTTAATAGAAACGGGCGTATTGTGATTAGGCACAAAATAACAATAAGAAGTATGCATATGAATTACCTTTTGGTGTCAGATATATTTGGTAAAACAGCGCATTTATCGCTGCTTGCCCAGCAGCTTCGCGGTAAGGTGAGTCTTTGCGACCCTTACCAAGGAGAAATTCAGCTCCCTATAAATGAGCAGTTTCAATACCAGCATTTCTTAACACAATGCGGCCATGATAGTTATTTTGAAAAAGTACATTTAAAAATGGCTGCTATTCGTCAGCCAACCACGATTATTGCATTTAGTGCAGGCGCTGCTGCCGTTTGGCGAGCTCAAGCAGAGTTAAAAAATTCATTCATTAAAAAAATTATTGCCTTTTATCCATCCCAAGTCAGATATCATCTTGAGCTTGAGGCTAACGTCCCTTGTCGATTTATTTTTCCTCACAGTGAAGAGCATTTTGATATTAAGCCTGTGGTTGCTTCATTAAAAAGCAAAGCAAAGGTGAGCTGTGAAATAGCCGACTTTGGTCATGGTTTTATGAATCCGTTATCTGAAAATTTTAATCAGTTTGGCTATCAGCAATTTACAGAAAAACTGTTAAAAGAAAGTTGTCATCTAGAAGTTACCACCAACCATTAAAAACTAGTCTATAGTCATTACTAAACAATAATATAAGTAATAACTATGACGGACCAAGCAAATTACAGCCATTTCTTATCTAACCCGGTTGCTAAACCACCTTGTCGAATGATCAATGCGCAAATGTACGGATTTTTTGTTGCTGGGTGTGAGCAAAAAATGCAGCAGTATGTTGATGCCACTTTAAATTTACTAGCAACCGAATCAACCTCGTTTAATGTGTTAGGGAGTACTTGTTTACTTACCTTTACTGATATCGAAAAAATCTCTTCGTTAACGCCACCTTTTTCAGATCATGGCTGGATGCAAGAAACCGATATTATTATTTGGCTTCCAGTGGCAAAAATGCTCGATGGTGATATTAGCCATTTGTATTGGTATCCGGCATTTATTAGCGTCAATAATATTTATGCCTTAATTAATGGCCGAGAAGCCTGGGGCTACAATAAATACCTCTGTGAATACCAAATGCCAGCTGCTGTGAGTGATGCGGGCGCCTTTAGCATTTCTTTAGAATGTTTTGATGTGTTTAACCCAGACTCTAAATTAGCGATGCATGAGCTATTAACCATTGAGCAAACGCAGGCAAGTACCAAGGAAAACCTACTCGATAACTTATCGCAATTTTCTAAACACGTTACAGACTTGTTTGATGCGCAAATTAAAGGCATTGATTTATCGCTTCTTAGACAATTGTTAAGCGGGTTTATACATCCGCAGATGGATCAGATTTTGTTTAAACAATTTCCCGATGGTGAAGGGGGTAAAGCCGTTTATCAAAGCGTGGTTCACTCACCATCGTTAATAAAAAAAATTCACCAATTAAAACTTTTGCACAATGATTTTAGTTTGGATGTAAAAGCCCTTGCGAGCTTTCCTCTGAATGACATGTTTGGCATTGCACTTGGCAAACAAGCGGTTCATTTACCCTTTTACGTCAATATGGACTTTGACCAGCTTGGCGCAACACAACTGTTACCGGTACAGGGGTAACCATGGAAAAAGAAAAAATTACCATTGTCGGTGGCGGTGTTGCAGCGATGACCGCGGCAGTGTATTTAACCGAGCAAGCTAATTGGCAAAGCCAGCGCGAGATTACCATTTATCAACAGGGGTGGCGCCTTGGTGGTAAAGGGGCGAGTGGCCGAAACGCCCATTTTGGACAGCGAATTGAAGAACATGGTTTACATGTTTGGTTTGGTGCCTACGTAAATAGCTTTCGCACCTTAGAAGGGGTGTATAACGCACTCAATCGACCAGCTAGTTGTTCATTGGCTACTTGGCAGCAGGCATTTAAACCACACAGTTTTATTGCTTTACAAGAGTGTATTGATAACGAATGGCAAACTTGGCCGATAGATTTTCCTACCGTTGAAGGGAACCCCGCTGATGGCAGCCTAGATATAACAGTGTGGGACTTTGTCACCATGACATTAGCATGGCTAAAAAAATGGACCGAAGGCATTGAGCATGTTTGTCAGCAGCAAGATGCTAAAACCACTTTAGTGACAAAAAAGTCACGGGATCAATCGTTACTCAACTACATGTACCAAGAAATCAAAGCAGACATTGATACCCATTTAAATGGCGCAAAGCAGTTTATTGATGATATTGAAGCAGGCGCAACTGAAATTGCCTCGAACCCACGAACATTGATAACTCATTTGCTGCAGTTCACCGAAAAGCAGGCCACTCATACAGATAAACAGGCCGATCGATTGGTGATTTGGTATATCGTCAGAAAGTTAAAACGTTGGTTTAAAGACCAAGTTATTGATTTGCTCGATGACAACCCAGAGCTGCGCAGACTTTATATTTGTGCCGATCTTGCGATTGCAATGCTCACCGGATTGATTAAAGACAAAGTATATCGCGACGGTTTTGGTGTCATTAATTGCTTCGACTTTCGTCAGTGGCTCGAAAAAAATGGTGCTAACAAAACTTACAGTGTCGATTCAGCGCCAGTGCGTGGCTTTTATGATTTGGTGTTCGCATACCCGAAAGGTGACTTTAATAAACCCAATGTTGAAGCAGGCGTTGCCGCCCTTGCCATGTTACGTATAGGTCTTTGCTATAAAGGCGGCGTGATGTGGAAAATGCAAGCTGGGATGGGCGATGTCATTTTTGGGCCAATTTATGAACTTTTAAAGCAGCGCGGCGTTAAGTTTAAGTTTTTCCATCAGTTAACTAACTTAGCCGCAGGGCAAACTGACCAAGGTGAACAGCTGGTAAGTAAAATTGAGCTTTGCCAACAGGTGAGTTTAGTTGGCCAAGATTATGACCCGCTCATTGATGTTAAGCAGCTACCATGCTGGCCAAGTGAGCCTCTGTATGAGCAAATCAGCTCTGAACAAGCGCACTTATTACAAGAATATCAAATCAATTTAGAGTCATTTTGGAGTAATTGGCCTGAAGTGTATCAAGAGCACTTTGGTACCCCATTGCCAACAGTGACGCTTCGCCATGGTATTGATTTTGACACACTTATTTTAGGTGTATCGGTTGCCTCACTTGAACACGTGGCCCCTGAACTTTTAGCTGTAGATTACGCGCTCTCTCAACAAGCTACAAAAGTACAAAGTGTAGCGACTCAGGCTTGCCAAGTATGGTTGAATAAAACCGACCAACAACTTGGCTTTACGCAAACCAATGCCGCTCATGAAGGACCTATTTTAAGTGGCTTTGTTGAGCCGTTTGATACCTGGGCGGCAATGGGCAACTTGCTCGATAAAGAAGATTGGCCAAGTGAAGATGCGCCCGTGAACATTGCCTATTTTTGCAGTGCATTTAGCTGCGAAAACTATCCACCTGCCAGTGCTCATCAATTCCCAGAGCAAATGAAAGCCGAAGTAAAATCAAATATGCATAATTTGTTTAGTGCAGATATGCGGCCACTTTGGCCTCAAGCCTATATTGATAACAAATTTGATTGGCAGGTTTTTTACAGTGATCCGCACAGCATTTTACCTGCTCTCGAGCAACAATACTGGCGCGTTAATGTTGATCCCAGTGAGCGCTACGTCTTATCTGTGGTTGATACAAGTAAATACCGCCTAGCTACTGATGGCAGTCAGTTTGTCAATTTGCGCATCACTGGCGATTGGATAAAAACCGGTGTTAATGCTGGCTGTGTTGAGGCTGCTGTAATGGCCGGTATGCAAACAGCGCGGGCAATATGTGGTTGGCCAAGCGAAATTAGCGGAGAGCATGCATTCGAAAAAAGTTAGGGTGAGCAAAGTTATAAATAAGTATGCGTATAAGTCATGAATTTTCATGATTTATATGCGACTTTAATCTATTGTTTGGTCTATACTTACCACTAAATTACAACAATTTAACAAGTTTCCCTCTTTTAAGGTCTAAAAGCCAATGAAGCGACCCTTTCTGAATGATCCTAAATTTATGATGATGTCGAGCACCTGCTTGGCAGTATGTGTAATGGCAAGCGCTGTTGCACAAGGAGCTGAGACTGAAAAAGACATGGAAGTTATTAGCGTTTATGCACAAAAGCGTCCGCAAGCAATTGAAGATGTGAGTGTAGCGGTAAGCCAAGTGGATGGCGAAATTTTAAAAGCTCAGCATTTTAAAGATTCAACTGAAATTGGCTTGTTTGCGCCAAATGTTAAAATCACCCAAAACGCCGCAGAAGGGACGCCTCCCGCTGTGAGTATCCGTGGGGTGGGGTTACTTGATTACAATACGGCGAATACCTCACCTGTTGCTATGTATCTTGATGGCGTTGCGGTGGGGTCTGCTAATAATCAAATTGTTAACTTGTACGATATCGAACAGCTCGATATTTTACGCGGCCCGCAGGGTACCTTGTTTGGTCGTAATTCTACCGGTGGTGCAATACTTATACGCTCAAATCGCCCTGAGTTTGATAGCTATGGCTCGTTGACATTAGGCGTTGCCAACAATAATGCCACCAGCGTTGATGGTATGTGGAACCAGCAACTATCAGGTTCCAGTGCATTACGAATTGCGGTTAACTATCAAGACTACGAATACTCAACAAAAAACACTTATGCAGACTCGCCAACAGCAGGCATGGAGCAAAAAAATGCCCGTGTGTCTTTTTTGTCTGAGTGGGATGAGGTTGATCTTTACCTGCAAGCGCATATTGAAGATTGGGATGGTATTGCCCAGCCAGTTGGTAGTATTGGTATTGTCGCAAACCCTTTAACGGGTGAGCTGTGTTCACCAGCAGATGCGGGCTCAACACGCTGTTTTGATAACTTTGGTTTTAATGATGGCAGTGATGACTTCTTTGCGGTGAGCGTCAATAACGACTCACCTCATAAATCCGATGGCTACGGTTTTATTGCTGAACTGAATTGGCATTTAAACGAGCAAAGTACATTTACTTCACTGTCGAGCTTTAACGATTTAGAAAGAAGCCACGCTTTTAACTGCGATGGGTCCCCAGCTCGTTTGTGCGAAGGGGTATTAGGGTTAGATACCCAACTATTCAGCCAAGAATTCAGGTTATTAAACGAACTTGCTGATTACACACTCACCAGTGGTATTTATTTTGCCGATGAGACAATTGAGCAAGATAATTTAAATGATATTTTGCGTGATTTCCGGGGTGTTTTACCGACAAATTTAACCGCGACCTTTATCTACTATAACGAAATCAAGATGCAAAATTTGGCTGTATTTAGCCAAATTGAAGTGCCTGTCGCAGATAAATGGATGATTACAGCCGGTCTTAGATATGACTATGAGTCACTTGAGTATGACTCAATCGCCACCTTAAATGCGGTGGTTGATGTAAACGACTTAGACGGGGTACTGGTACCATTTTATCGTGTTACCGATGAGCAATCGGATAACGGTTTTACCGGGCAATTTGCCGTTAATTATCGCTATTCAGATACAAGCAATCTTTATTATCGTTTTGCTAATGGTAGTAAAAGTGGTGGCTACAATGGTGGCTTTTTGTCATCCGAAGAACAAGCAATCTTGGCAAACTACGGCAAAGAGCGCTTAAATGCTCATGAAATTGGCTTAAAGTCGTTCCGGCCTGGGAAGCAACTTAGAATGAATTGGGCGGCGTTTTATTATGATTATAACGACCAACAAGTGTTTATGAACCAAGCGTCAGAAACACCGCAAATGCCCCCAGTGCAATTACTTGAAAATGTGGCTGATTCAACTATTTACGGCCTTGAAACTGAAATTAATTACCAAGCAACTAAACAATTAGCCATGCTACTTTCAGTAGGCTATATCCCTCATGCTGAATTTGAAGAATACGTTGATCCACTTGGTAATAGTATTACCGATAACCAACTACCATTTACTTCTAAATGGAATGTATCAGCGGGGTTAAAATACGACACCAGCTTGGCGTCGTATCCGTTATCGGCCAACATTATTTACGATTATCAGTCTGAGTTTTATTTTGACCAGAACATGAACCCATATGCCCGCCAAGACGGTTTTAGCATTGTTAATGCGCATCTAAAATACGATGTTGAAAATTGGTCATTTACTTTATGGGGCAAAAATTTATTTGATACTGAATACAGTCAGTTAAAGTTCGATTTAAGCTCGTTCCTAGGCATGCTTGAAGACTTTAAAGGGGAAGGGCGTCGCTATGGCTTTGATGTTTCACTGCAATTCTAGTCGTTGCCATCTCCACACTGGTACAGGGGTTTTGTGAATGCGGTTTAAGCTGTATTTTAGTACTCTGCTGTTTTTGTTGTTATTAAGTGTTTCGGCTAATGCACAAGAGACGTTTGTCTACACCGATGCTGTGGCTGATCAAAATCTTCATGATGTCGGTGATGTGTTTACGGCGAACGATAATATGTTCCCGCAATCGGTGGCTGAAATTGATACTTGGCGAGCCAGCAAAAAGCCACAATCTCGAATAAGCTCGGTTGGTGGTAGTTATTGGTTAATTGTTGAAATTGAAAATCAAAGTGATATCGAAGATTTAGTGCTCTATCCGTATAACACCTTGGTTTCAAAAATAGAAAGCCGCATTTACGATATCACTGATCCAACAGCCCCCATACAGCACTTTGTAACGGGTGGTAAAGAGCCAAATCAGTTTGCATTCCACTATGGTAATCGTTTGTCTCTTGAGAAAGGCAAGCGCTATACGCTAATTACCTATTTTGAAAGTGACTACTTTTATACCCCTGCAAAGCTAGTATTAACGCCATACCAAGATTATTTTCAGAATATAACCGTTGAAAATATGGTCATGATGCTCTGCTTTGGGGTGGGTATTGCGCTTGGCTTATATAACTTATTAATTTATTTGGTTTCCCGTGATGTGACACATCTTTACTATGCATTATTTACTGCATCTTGGGTGTTTGCTTGGAGCCACTTTTTCCATATTTCGGATCAGCTATTTGGTTACTATAATCCTCACCTTCATTGGCTTGGCTTTGCGCTCACGCCATTAACCAATATTCTGTTTTACAACAACTTGCTTAAACTCAAAGAGACATTTCCAAAACTGGCGCAATTATCATTGATGGTGGGTGTGATCGCGACCTTGGGTATACCGTTTTGTATTTTATGGCCAAGCTTTGGTTTTTATTGGTCAACGTTAGTGACGGGCGTTGCTTTATGTTTAGGCTTATACATAGGTATTCGCTGTATGCTTATTGGCTTTAAGCCAGCGCGATATTTTGTGCTTGCTTACATAGCCATGATGCTACCGAATATGGTAGGTAATTTAACTAATTTAGGCTTGCTGCCAGCAACCTCCATTAATTTATATTTATTGGGTTTGATAGGCACCGCTATGGACGCTATGTTGCTGGCGTTTGCTGTGGCCGATAAGTTTAGACTGCTTCACGATGACAACGTAGAGCTCAACAAAAATCTAGAAGAAAAAGTCCATTTAAGAACGTTGGAGCTTGAAGAACTCGCCTCAGAGCTTCGCGATGCAAATGAGGCTAAAAGCCGTTTCTTAGCGAATATCAGTCATGAAATTCGCACCCCAATGACGTCAATCATTGGTTATGCAGATGGCATTATGCTCGGGGATATTAAGCCCCATGAGCGCAACCATGGAATTGGGGTTATTTTGCAAAATAGTCGTCATGTTCTTGGATTAATTAACGATATCCTCGATATGTCGAAGATTGAAGCTAACAAGCTCGAAATTGATTTAGTCGAAACAGACTTGTTTGCCACGATTGCCAATATAGAGTCGCTCATTGGCAAGCAAATTCGCGATAAGGGCTTAAAGTTCAGTGTCGATTATCAGTTCCCATTACCAGACTACTTGATTACCGATCCGAGTCGATTAAGGCAAATCTTATTAAACTTAACAACCAATGCCCTTAAGTTCACGCAAGTGGGGCGTATAACCTTAACTGTGAGCTGTCACAACGATAAGTTGTCAATTAGTGTAAAAGATACTGGCATTGGTATGACTGAAAAAGAGCAGCAGTTGTTATTTAGTGCTTTTTATCAAGCGGATTCGAGTATTTCTCGGCAATATGGTGGTACTGGGCTTGGTCTTAATATTTCAAAGAGCCTTGCGCAGAAATTGGATGGGGATATCAGCGTTAAAAGTAATGTCGGCTCTGGCAGTGAGTTTATTTTCACTATGTCGGTGTACACCACAGACAACACTCGTTGGCTCAATGATATGAGCGAAGTGAAACTTGTTGAAACCTCACCGTTTAGTAAGCTTGATGCACCAGAGAATTTAAAGGGTAGGGTATTACTTGCCGAAGACCACCCAGACAACCGACGTTTAATTGCGCGAATATTAGAGCGTATGGGGCTGACAGTGACCACTGTTGAAAATGGTAAAGACGCAGTACAAGCAACCCTCGAAGACAGCTTTGACCTTATTTTGCTCGATATTCAAATGCCGATTATGGACGGCCAAGAAGCTTTAAAAATGATGCAAGCAACCGGAGTAAGCGTGCCTATCATTGCGCTAACAGCGAATACTATGAAGCATGAAGTGACGCGTTATATGAAGCAGGGCTTTAATGATTTGATTGCAAAACCAATCGATAGAAATGCCTTTAGTCATAAAATTGCCAGTTATTTAGAATGCGATGAGTTAGCAGATATAAAGTTGCCTGAAAAAGAGTTTCAGGCATTAAAAAGTGATTATATAAAAGGGTTAGAGACACAGTACAAAGAAATGCTAGAACAATATAAAAAAATGGATTTAGAAGGGTTCAGCAAAAATGTGCATATGCTCAAAGGTGCAGCTAATATGTTTGAGTGTGAAATGCTGTATGTAAAAGCAGTGGCTGTCGATACGGCCTTAAAAGAGGATACTGTAACCTTGGATACCCAGTTAATTGGCTCATTATTTAATGCGATGGAAAATGAATTTACCAAGGTAACCCATTGATTGCTTGAATAGCGGCTATTTATTTGTAAGCACAGACAAATTAGCTATTTCTTGATATTAATATTGTTAAAACTCTTTGCTGAGAAGGCATGATGCAGTATCAACATATTTCAGTCCCCTCGAGCGGCGCGCAAATTACGATTGATAGTAAGGGCCAATGGCATATTCCTGATAACCCGGTTATTGCTTATATTGAAGGCGATGGTGTGGGTCAAGATATTAGCCCGGTGATGCGAGATATTGTCGATGCTGCGGTGAGTCATGCTTATCAAGGTGATAAACAAATACATTGGATGGAAGTGTTCAATGGCGAAAAAGCGGCAGCATTATACGACGGCGACTGGTTCCCGCAAGAAACCCTACATGCCGTTAGGCAGTATAAAATTGCCATAAAAGGGCCGCTAACAACCCCCCTTGGCGGTGGTTTTCGCTCTTTAAATGTGGCTCTTCGTCATGAGATGGACTTATTCGTTAACATGCGGCCCATTCGCAGTTACCCGCATTTACCTTCTCCTTTAAAAGAGCCTGAAAAAACCCAAATCACAGTAATACGCGACAGCTCTGAAGACGTTTACTCGGGCATTGAGTGGCAGGCTGGCAGTATTGACAACGAACGTATGCTTGATTTCTTATGCCAAGAAATGGGTGTCACCCGACTTCGTTTTGATAACCAATGTGGCATTGGCATTAAAAATAGCTCGAAAGAGGCGGCAGAGCGACTAATGCGTTACGCACTCAACTTTGCCCTTAAAGAGCACAGTGAATCACTGACTGTGGTGCACAAAGGCAATGTACTTAAATTTACCGATGGAGCCTTTAAACGTTGGGCATTTGCCTTAGCAGAGCAAGAGTTTAACGCTGAAGCGCATGAAAATGGTCGTTGGTTAGTGATCAAACGAGATAATCAAGATGATTTAATCATCAAAGAAGTCATTGCTGATAACATGCTACAACAAGCGCTGCTCACCCCAGAGCAATTTGATGTGGTGGTAACAACCAATCAAAACGGCGATTACTTAGCTGATATGCTAACCGCACAAGTTGGTGGGGTAGGTATTATGCCTGCGGCAAACTTAAATAATGAAGTGGCCTTCTTTGAACCGACTCATGGTACATTTAATCGCATCGCCGGGGAAGACAGTGCAAATCCAACAAGCAGTATTTTAAGTGCGGTCATGATGCTACGTTTTATGGGTTGGCACGAAGCGGCGAATAAAATAGAAAAAGCCCTAGAAGAGACGCTTACAGCGAATGAAATGACGTTTGATTTGGCTAACTTAGTAGCCGATGCGACGATGCTTAGTTGCAGTGATTTTGCAACAAGCATCATCGCGCGAATAAGTAACTCAAATAATGAACCATATTAAGCGGCATTGGCGCTTTTAACTGCGTAGACACATGGTTTACCTGTTAACTGTGCTGCACGTTGATAAATGTGCTCTGCACCTGGCTCATTGCTTGTCATGCCTGTTAATGTATCCATTAACGCAACCACTAAAATAGCTGGTACTTGGCAGCAGTATTCATCGAGCACCGCAGTTGTTGTTTGTGCATCAACATGGCAATGAGGGTGAGTACGTACTGTGCTATATGCTTTTAACAGTGTGTCTGCTTGTAAAACATCATCATCTTGATGTTTGGTTTTACGACATTGGCAACCAAACTCATCAACCATGGTTGCCAGTGTTTGGTAAATTTCTTCGCAAGCTAAATCGCTTTTTTTACAAAGCTGCTGCTCGATGAATGAGTGTAATTGACCATTGATGTAAAGGCCGTCCTGTTGAGTGAATTGCGCTGAAGTTTCCATAATCATTTTCTCTTTGTTTATGTGCTTAACTTCACTCTAGCCCTTCACTCATTATTAATGAAATTGTTGTTTTCAATAACTGATATTGATTTTATCAATATTATGCTTGTTTTTAGCGATCAGCCACAGTACTGGCAAAGGCGAGTAGCTCTCTACGCAGCCACTGATGCGGGTTTGCGTGATGTAGCAAAGGGCTCCATAACATTTTTACTTCAATAGGAACTATTTGAAATGGCACTGGACTTATTACCAAATCAGTGTGTTTTGCAAGTAACATGGCTTGGCGGCGGGGCAATGTGGCAATAAGTTGAGGTGATTGGCAAAGTAGGCTCGCCACCATGTAATGGCGGGTGAATACGCGAATATTGCGGGTTTGTTCTAATTGCCATAATGCCTCATCGACCCAGCCAAGTTTTTGGCTGCCTGATTTATTTGTTACTGCGGCTTCTACGCCCCAACCAGCCCGATTTACCCAAATGTGTTCTTGTGCAAGGTAGCCTTCAAGGTTTTGTTGTTGTAAGTAAGGGTTGTCTGGGTGTGTTAAGCAGCAGTAATTGTCTCGCCACACACTGGCTTGGTGGAATGAGCGGGGCAGGCCGTTAAAGCGATTAATGGCAAGGTCGATGGTGCCTTTTTCCATATCTTGAAGGTTAACATCGCTTGGGCTCAAAATATCAAAGTTAAGCCCCGGATTTTTTGCAAGCTGCTGAGTGATGAACGGCGCAATAAGGGTTGATTCAAGGTAGTCGTTTGCCATGATCCGAAACGTTATATTCGCGGTACTCGGGTCGAATACTTCACTTGGCTGAGTAATTTCTTCGGCCATTTTTAACAGTGATTCTATCTCTGGTTTAAGGCTGAGCGCTTTTGCTGTTGGCGTCATTGTGCCAGCGGCTCTCACTAACAATGGATCATCAAATAAATCACGCAAACGTTTAAGGGCATTACTCATTGCAGGTTGAGTCAAAGCTAGCTTATTGGCGGCTTTAGACACACTTTGTTCGTCAATGAGAACATTTAAATACACTAATAGGTTGAGGTCGACGTGCCTAATATTCATTTGATCAATCTTATTTATTATCTTTATTAATTACCTAAATTAAAGCGCGCTTGCTATTGTGTGTAAACAAGGCGACTAAAATAATCAGCATAAGCGATAAAAATAATGCCACAGCAGAGTTCACATTTGGCTGTTAAATCACACAGCGAACAGTTAAATCAGGTCGTAGCGACTAAGCTTGCCCGTGCGGTGTATGCTGGCTTTGAGGCTATGTTTGCAGAGTTTTTAAATATAACTCTCGGCGCTCAAAGTCGTTTTGAACAGCGCCAGTGGCATCAAGTTCAAGGAGCTATGAAATCGCGACTGCAGGTTTACGAAGGGCAAGTAAAAAAGGTAAGCCAAGCGGTAAAAATTATTGCTTATAGCGAAGTAGACGACCCAGCGCTTTGGTTACTAGCCAAACAAATATACGCAGAAATGGTGCAAAATCACGAAAACCAGCCCATTGCTCATACCTTTTTTAATTCAACCTTCGGTGCAATTTGGGACTCACGAAAAATCCGCAATGTGCACTTGTTTGTGCTAAAAGCGCGCTATCAACTGGGGCCAAGACCCTTTGATTCATTGGTTAGCCGCATTTCCCTGCAAAATGGCTTTGAAAGTGCGATTAGTAGCTTGATTAAACGCCATGTGTTTCGCTCACAATACGCTGATTTTACTGATGATGTTGCCATGTTACAGCGTACCTTGATTGCTGGAGCGAAACAACAATGCCCACAAGTTTATGAGCTGCTTGCTCTCAACGATGGCTATATTGAATACGCCAATTCATTGTTTTTCAGAAATAAAGCCTGTTACATCATAGGCCGCTGTATTGCTAAAAATGGCGATAACATGCCATTTGCGATTGCGCTATTAAACAGTGAAAAAGGACTTCACATTGATGCCGTGATGATGGGAGCTGATCAACTCAGCTTGTTGTTTGGCTTTGCGCGTACTTATTTTATGGTCGACACTGACCAACCCGCCCGATATGTTGATTACCTCAGTGTTTTAATGCCCCATAAGCAACGTTTTGAGCTGTTTAATGCCATAGGCTTTATCAAACACGCGAAAACCGAGTTTTATCGTTACAAAGTTGATACCACCCGTAATAGCCCCGTTGACGATAAATACACACTTGCGCCGGGGACACCGGGCATGGTGATGCTGGTATTTACCACCCCAGGCTCAGATTATGTGTACAAGGTAATAAAAGATAAATTTAGTGCACCAAAAACGGCCACCAAACAACAAGTAATGGCCAAGTACGACTTTGTGAAACAAGCCGACCGAGTAGGCCGGCTAGTTGATACCCACGAATTTCGTTATTTAGCGTTTGATTTAAGCCGATTTAGTGATGAGCTTATACAAATAATGCAGCAGCAAATTGGTGACAGCCTTGTGATTTCGGGTAATGCACTTATTTTGCGCCATGTGTATGTAGAGCGCAAAATGACACCGCTTAATTTGTACATCAACGACTGTGATGAGCGAAAACTGCAGCAAGTAATGGTTGATTACGGTAAAGCAATAAAAGAGCTCGCGGGGGCCAATATCTTCCCCGGTGATATGCTGATGAAAAACTTTGGTGTAACCCGTTGGGGAAGAGTGGTGTTCTACGACTACGATGAAATTTGCCCGATGACAGAGTGTCAATTTAGAGAGCTGCCAAAAACCGAGGACTCATTAGATGAGCTAAGCAGCGAAAGCTACTTTGATATCGCAGAAAACGACGTATTTCCGAGCCAGTTTAAAGTATTTTTTAGCGCTAATAAGCGAGCGTTTGAGCACTTTAATGCTGCGCATCAAGATATTTTCACCGCCACAATGTGGCAGCAATTACAAACAGCTATAAATGATGGGCAATTGCTTGATGTTTATCCTTATAAGCAGTCTTGGCGCTTTTCTTCGATGAGAGCCCAAATGAAAAAATCTCAATCTATAACTGTTTAATAGGAACATAGTGTTAGCGTATGCTGTTTAAAAAGCTAAGGAACGCACTATGAAAAACACACTGTTAATATCGAGTTTATTTATTTCGTCTATGGTAAGCGCCAATCCGTTATTAGGTAGCTGGCAATTTGTTGAAGGCAAATATGCAACCAATGACGGCTATGTGACGGCAAAAGCGCCAGAAATAACCTCAGTTAAACTGATTACACCCAGTCATTTTAGCTATATCACCCAAAAGCAAGGCAACTTTCATTATGCTGGTGGCGGCAAATATGTTTTGCAAGACCAGCAATTTATCGAAACTTTCTCCTATGGTAATGTACCTTCACTACTTGGTAAGACCATGGCATTTGATTACAAAATAGAAGGTGACTTGTGGCACCACACCTTGTATGAAAATGGTAAGTTAGTCGAAGCTGAGATCTGGCAACGAATTAAATAGAAGGTGATATGCGTTATATTAAGCACGATGACTCACAGTTACATTTTGCGCAAACAGAAAAACCAGTACTAAAAGATAACGAAGTTCTTATTGCTGTTGCAGCAATCGGCGTTAATCGGGCAGATTGTTTACAGCGACAAGGTAAATATCCTGCGCCCAAAGGTGACAGTGAAATTTTAGGGCTAGAATGCGCCGGTACCATTATTGAGCAAGGTAGTGCAGTATCCGGTGATTGGCTGAATAAACGTGTTTTTACCTTATGCGCGGGCGGTGCTTACAGCGAGTATGTTGCCGTTGATGCTGCACAAGTGATGCCGTTACCAGATGAAATGACAATGGCCCAAGGCGCTGCAATCAGCGAAGTTTATTTAACGGCTTTTTCTGCCTTATTTCAATTTGGTCAGCTCAAAGCGGGGCAAACGGCACTGATCCATGCGGGAGCCAGTGGTGTCGGTGGGGCGGCAATTCAAATGGCAAAACGCACGGGTGCTCAAGTAGTGATAACTGCAGGTAGCGATGAAAAGTGTGAGCATGCCAAACAGCTTGGTGCAGATCACACCATTAATTATAAAACCACTGATTTTGTGGAGTACTTCAAAGCCAATAATTTACAGGCCAATACTATTGTTGATCCTGTCTCAGGACGCTATTTAAATAAAAATGCTGCCGTTGCAGCAATGGATTGCCAAATTGTGATGTTAGCCTTTTTAGATGCGCGCTTTGCTGAGGTTGACTTTGCAAGGCTGCTTAGCAAACGTATTTCCTTTCATGCATCAACCTTGCGTAACCGTTCAATTGAATTTAAACGTGATTTAAAAGAGCAGTTTATTTCGCGTTTTTATGATGACTTGGCCAACGGGCTGTTCGATTGTAATATCTATAAAACCTTAAATTGGCAAGAAGCGAATGAGGCTCACCGTATTTTAGATAACAACGAAAACTCGGGAAAAGTGGTGATGTTAGTTGAATAACATCAATTTGCCCATATTATTGGTTTTATTAGTAGTTAAAAGTAAAGGTTAATATGAACCCTATTATTGCAATGCTCAAAGAGCACAATGTAAGTGACGAGAAAGTGCGTGAGCTGTTTCAAGCGTTTATGGAAAACCCAATGATGGCAATGGGTCTGGTTCAACAGTTAGGTATTCCACCAGAAAAGCTTCAACAGTTGATGGCATTAGTGATGACACAGCCACACCTTATTAAAGAAGCAGCTGAATCAGTAGGTATCAGTGATGATGAAGTTGAGCAGGCCAAAGCGCAGTTCAAAAATCAGCAGTCATAAAATTAAATGATACGAATATAAAAAAGGTTAGCTCTTCGGCTAACCTTTTTTGTGAATTACTGATACGAAAACACGTCGTCTAGTTTTTTATCAAACAGTTGAGCAATCTTAAAAGCCACCTCGAGCGACGGTGAGTATTTACCTTTTTCAATCGCTACTATGGTTTGCCTTGAAACTCCAACAGCCTCTGCCAATGCTTGCTGAGTCATTTCATTGTGATGAAATCGAAGTTCCCGAATGGTATTACTGAGCTGTTTTGTCATCTAGCTGTCTCTTCGATATAAATACGCTTTGCTGGCAATAGTAATAATTTCACTGACTAAAAAACCAATAATAAGAAAGTGCATAATATTATATAGATCTGAGACCTCAGGTAACAGCATGCGTCCAGATACGCGCTCAATTTGCGTCGCTAAAAATACACATATTAAGATAGTTGCAGAGCAAAACCAGTGACCAAGCTTGGTGCTTTTTAGGTCAATGAGCTTATCACGCTCATCATCCCCTAAGTCTGCTTCTTTGTGTTTAATACCAGCAAGTACAGATTGCATAATTATCTCTAGGATCACCGCAACTACGG
This sequence comes from Pseudoalteromonas sp. S2721, assembly GCF_005887425.1. Taxonomy (NCBI): domain Bacteria; kingdom Pseudomonadati; phylum Pseudomonadota; class Gammaproteobacteria; order Alteromonadales; family Pseudoalteromonadaceae; genus Pseudoalteromonas; species Pseudoalteromonas sp. S2721. The sequence goes on along the minus strand of NZ_PNCZ01000001.1, from coordinate 56,095 downwards.
CAACCCTATACAAATAAGACACCATGGTCTCTTGGCTTAGAGCACCCGCGGCTTGTAGTGAATTAATACCTAACAGGTAATAGCTTAACAGGCCTATGGTTACCACCAAGGTGCCCCAAATTGTCATTTCTTTGTAGCTCATTTTCTTCCACCCTATGTAAAAAATATTTGACTTGGTGTTAAGTAAACTACTCATTGCTTGCTGTGTCAAATATTTTTAACATCATGTATGGTATTTTTATCATTGACGCATTTCGTTACATTTAGTTAAGAACTAATTTGTACCGCTCAGACTCCTAATGACACAAACAATAAATAAGGAACGAATATGAACTGGCTTTTAAAGGTATGGAAAAATAATCGCTCATTGATTTTATTTATCTGCTTGATGAGTGTGTTTAGAAGTGCAGTGGCTGATTGGTATGAAGTGCCAACAGGTTCTATGAATCCGACCATCGTTGAAGGGGACCGTATTTTAACGGATAAAATGGCTTATGATCTGCGTGTACCATTTAGTCATATTTCGCTAATGCGTACTGATGAGCCAAAAGCCGGCGATATTATTGTATTTGATTCTAAGGCTGCAAATAACCGTTTGATAAAGCGTGTTATTGGCGTGCCGGGAGATACAGTGACTTTAGTCGATAATAGATTGATCATTAACGGTAAAGCGCTTGATTATTTATTAGCTGATGACAAGCAACAGCAGCAAACACTGATTGAAAATCTTGCCGGTGTTCAGCACGCTATTCAGGTATCAAAAACGCCCTCGGTGATGCAGCATTTTGCACCTGTCGTTATTCCAAAGGATATGTATCTAGCGATGGGTGATAACCGAGACCACAGTGCAGACTCGCGAGTGATTGGGCTCGTGCCTCGCAGTGAGTTATTAGGTAAAGCTAAAAGAGTTATAGTGTCACTCGATTATGATAACTATTACTTACCTCGAAAAGAACGGCTTTTACATGATTTATACTTAGCACCCTAGATAAAAATCGTACAAAAATTGGCAATTTATAATTTTATGTTTCAATATTAACGACATAAAAATAATAAGCCAAAAGGTAAAGTATGATAATTGATAAGTTTGCGAAATTAATTAGATGTTATTTATTACTCGTCTTTTCAATTAGCCTAGTTGCATGTGGTTCGAGCTCAAAAAACGAATCTACAAAAGTTGATGACACTAACAGCTCAACACCGGATACAGGTGTTGAGCTTGTCGATAACAGTGGTAGTGCTGACTATAAAATTATTATTTATGGCAATAGCCATAGTGCTAGATTAGGGGATTTGCTTGAACAGCTTATTTCCAGTGAGTTAACCAACGCTCAAGTTTCAACGCTTACCGTCAGTGGTCGCTTTTTAGATGAAATAGTGAACACATCGGGCAATGTTGAAAAGCTACAGCAAGCCAATTGGAGCCATGCTATTTTTCAAGGTCAAAAGTATTCTCAGTCTGGCTCTGTTAATTATTCTACAAATGAGGCTGAGCGATTAATTGCCAGTGCAAAAGAGCTGGAAATTACACCTATTTTGTTTCCTGAGCATCCGCAAAGAGGTGATAGCAAAGAAGGGGAGCTTGTTTATCAATTGCATTTGTCGATTAGCGAAAAAGAGGCAAGCTGTGTTGCACCAATCGGCTTAGTTTGGGACAAAGCAATCGCCGCATTACCTGGGCTTAATTTTTACAGCGCAGATGGTAATCATGCTTCAGATGCAGGGCACTTACTGACCGCGATGACTTTTTATGAAGTTATAACAGGTGAGCTTGCAGATACCCTAGCTTACAATGCTGCTTTTGCGATTACCGAACAGCAACACCAGCAGTTTGGGCAAATAATTACACAAGTGCTTGCTGAATACCCTGCATGCCCCAGCTCTTAAGCTAACAACATTAATCTAAAGCATTCATTAAATACAAAAAAACCGTTGTGCCTAAACACAACGGTTTTTTATATTAACTAGCAATTGTGTAATTACATTACACGCATGCCAGGCTCTGAGCCTTCATCTGGGTTAAGAATATAAATTTCTTTTCCGCCAGGGCCTGCTGCTAACACCATGCCTTCAGACATACCAAAACGCATCTTACGAGGCTTAAGGTTTGCTACCATTACCGTTAGCTTGCCTTCAATGTCTTCTGGTGCATACGCCGATTTAATACCTGCAAATACTTGGCGCGTTTCGCCACCTAAATCTAAAGTTAGTTTTAATAACTTATCTGCGCCTTCAACGTGTTCTGCTTTAGCAATTTTTGCTACGCGTAAATCAACTTTCGCAAAATCATCAAATTCGATTTCTGGGCTGATAGGTTCTTTTGCTAGTGGGCTGTTTGGATCAACTTTATCTTTTTCAGCAACTAGACTTTCTTTTGACTCTTCAATCATTTTGTTTACTTTATCCATTTCAACACGTTGCATTAACGGTTTGAACTTATTAATTGCGTGACCAACCAGCGCTGTTTGCGCGCCTTGCCATGTTAAACCGTCGTTTAAGAAGGCTTCAACGTTTGCAGCCATACCAGGTAGAACAGGTTTTAAGTAGGTGATAAGTACACGGAACATATTTAAACCAAGTGAGCATACATCGTGTGCTTCTTGTTGTTTTGTTTCGTCTTTAATTAACACCCATGGCGCTTTAGCGTCGATGAATTGGTTTGCTTTATCAGCAAGGGCCATGATTTCACGAATTGCACGGCTGTAATCACGGTTTTCGTAGTGATTTGCAATGCTTGCAGAAGCCGCTTGGAACTCACCTAATAGCGCTTCGTCCATTACGGTGTCGCTAAGCTTGCCGTCAAACTTCTTGGTGATGAAGCTTGCACAACGACTTGCGATATTAACCACTTTACCTACTAAGTCTGAGTTTACACGTAGTGCAAAGTCTTCAAGGTTTAAATCAAGGTCAGTGATGCCGTTGTTTAGTTTTGCTGCGTAGTAATAACGAAGATACTCAGGATCTAGGTTATCAAGGTAAGTGCGCGCCTTAACAAAAGTGCCTTTTGATTTAGACATCTTCGCGCCATTCACAGTTACAAAACCATGGGCAAATACATTTGTTGGCTTTCTGAATTTTGCGCCATCTAACATTGCAGGCCAGAATAAGCTGTGGAAATAGATGATATCTTTACCAATGAAGTGGTAAAGCTCTGCATCTGAGTCTTCGCGCCAGAATGCATCAAAATCAATCCCTTTTTTATCACACAGGTTTTTAAAGCTTGCCATGTAGCCGATTGGTGCATCGAGCCACACGTAGAAATATTTACCCGGTGCACCAGGGATTTCAAAACCAAAGTAAGGTGCGTCACGGCTGATATCCCACTGCTGCAGGCCATCTGCAAACCATTCATCAAGCTTGTTCGCCATTTCTTGTTGAATCGTGCCTGAGTGTAACCACTCTTTAAGCATGTCTTCAAAAGCAGGTAGGTCGAAGAAGTAATGCTCAGAATCTTTTAAAATTGGCTCAGCACCCGACATTACAGAGCGTGGGTTAATAAGCTCAGTTGGGCTGTAAGTTGCACCACAAGAATCACAGCTGTCACCGTTTTGATCTTCTGACTTACACGTTGGGCAAGTACCTGTTACAAAACGATCTGGTAAGAAGATACCTTTCTCTGGGTCGAAAAGTTGAGAAATAGTATGCTTTTTAATGTGACCCGCTTCATTTAAACGGTTGTAGATTAACTCGCTGAAATGACGGTTTTCTTCACTGTGCGTGCTGTGATAGTTATCAAACTCAATGTTGAAATCAGCAAAGTCACGTTGACGTTCAACACTCACGTTTTTAACCATCTCTTCTGGCGAGATCCCTTGCTTTTGCGCATTAAGCATAATTGGTGTGCCGTGAGCATCATCCGCGCAAACGTAATAGGTTTCATGACCTTGTTGTTTTTGGAAACGCGCCCAAATATCAGTTTGGATATATTCTAGTAAATGACCTAAGTGAGTCGGGCCATTGGCATAAGGTAATGCGCTAGTAATCAGGATCTTTCGCTGTGCCATAATCATTCCGAGTTGAGATTAGTTCGATGCAAATATGCTCGAATATCATTATTTAATTCATTGTGAGTTGCTTATATGCAACCTAAAGCAATGATATTATCTAATTGTCTGGTTTTAATGCCTTGAATGTTACATAATTCCGCAGCACTTTTCATCAAAGAAACGCTAATTTATTGCTATGTTTGGACTGTCAAAACTATTCTCAAGTAAATCGGCTGAAAAAGCACCTATCATTGCTGCCTTAGCCGCTTATCGTAGTAGCGCATTTGCCATTGGTATTGAGCAAGATTGGCTCGAAGGGCTTAATCAAAACAGCGATAAAAGCTGGCAAGTCAAATTAAACCTCCCTTTTGCTGGCTTGGGCGAAATCAACGACATTGAAAAATTTGTCGCCGATATACTATCAGTGCCTGTGTCAATTAGCGCTAAAGTGAAATTACCAAGCACATTTAGTTTTAAGCAAATCAAACATATTGTGCTCGTTGCTTCAGGAAAGGGGGGTGTTGGAAAGTCAACCACAGCGGTGAATCTTGCCTCAGCTTTAGAGCAAGAAGGTGCCAAAGTGGGTATTCTCGATGCCGACATTTATGGCCCGTCTATTCCACTGCTTCTGGGCCTACAAGGGGCTGAGCCGAAAACAGCCGATAATAAAAACTTACTTCCTTTTGAGGCGCATAACCTCAAAGCGCAATCGATTGGCTTTTTAGTACCAAGCGATGATGCAACCGTTTGGCGCGGACCAATGGCATCAGGTGCACTTAATCAATTAATGAACGAGACCGCTTGGGGAGAGCTTGATTATCTCATCGTTGATATGCCTCCAGGCACGGGTGATATTCAATTAACCATGAGCCAAAAAGTGCCAGCCAGTGGTGCGGTGATCATCACCACGCCTCAAGATTTAGCCCTAGCCGATGCACAAAAGGGCATTGCCATGTTCAATAAAGTGAACGTGCCTGTGCTTGGCTTAATTGAAAACATGAGCTACTTCTTATGTGGTCATTGTGGTGAGCCTAATCATGTATTTGGTAAAGATGGTGCCGTAAAATTAGCACATCGTCATGGTGTGCCTGTGCTGGCAAATATTCCACTGGCCATTGAAATTCGTGAAAGCTCGGAGCAGGGCGATTTAATTGCCAAAGACAACGCGGCTCAAATAAGCGAAACCTACAAAACCGCTGCCCGTGTACTTGCCAGTAGCTTGTATTATCAACAGGCGCACACAAGCGCAGTTGAAATAGTCATTACTGAAGATTGATTGTTGCAAAGATTTTGTTAATGGATTTTTCTTATTAACAAAATCTTGGGTGGTTCTTTATCATTAACTTTGCTCTTAAACCCCTCTTTTAGCCGTATATAGCCTACATTTTCGTTAAACATGTCCAAAAAACAAAATCGCCACAAATGTTAATATTTTATTGACGTTTTAATAACCTTATCATAGTCTAATGAAAGCGCTTACATTTATGGGGTTTTTTATTTATCTTTAAATGTAAGCGCTTACAATTGACTGGTTAGAATAATATTCATATAAATCAGTTGAGTACTAACAAACACATAATGTTAGGGTTCAATGCAATGAACAGATTCAAAACACACTTAACACAACTTACAATGGCGCTTTCAGTAGCGACATTAGCTGGCTGCGGCGGCTCTGCCACAGATACGAAAATTGATACTGTCAACCCAACTGAGCCTGTTTCAGACTGGGTGATGGTTTGGGAAGATAATTTTGATGGCGATGCTATCGATGACAAAAAATGGAGTTTCGAAATAAACTGTGCGGGTGGCGGTAATAACGAAAAACAATGTTATACCGACAGTGACGAAAACGCCTTTATTGCAGACGGTATTCTTAATATCGTTGCATTGCCTGCAGAAGACGGTGCTGATAAGCCTTATACCTCTGCGCGTATTAATACTCGTTACAAAGCTGATTTTAAATATGGTCGCTTTGAAGTACGCGCAAAGCTGCCTAGTGGGCAAGGTTCTTGGCCTGCGTTTTGGATGATGCCTACCGATGAAGTTTATGGTGGATGGCCTCGTTCAGGAGAAATCGACATTGTTGAGTCGGTTAATTTAAAAGTACCAACCGAAGACGGTGTAGAATCAAATATCTACGGCACATTACATTACGGCCAAGAGTGGCCAAATAATGATAGCAGTGGCAAAGCTTATACCTTCGCGCAAGATTCTAATCCTGCTGATGACTTTCATACTTATGCTATCGAGTGGCAAGAGGGGGAAATTCGTTGGTACGTAGATGATTATTTATATGCTACACAGCGCCAATCAGAAGTGCTTTATGATGCGAAGGGCAATGAGATTGCACTTAAGCACAGAGGCTGGTATTCAGAGTACTTCGATCAAACAACCGGAGAGTTAACGACTTTTTGGGATGCATCTCCTTACGATCAAGAATTTTATTTAATCCTGAACTTCGCAGTGGGTGGTGATTGGCCTGAAAACGTTAATGCCCTGGGTGTTGATGCAACTGCATTCGAAAATGGTCAAACTTTTGAAGTTGACTATGTACGTGTTTACGAATGTGCACAAGACCCTGACACAGGTAAAGGCTGTGAAACCGTGCGCCCGGGTTACGACAACTTAGACGATGCACTTGTGCAAGGCAAAGCTCCGGCTCCAACACCACCAAGTGATGGCACGGTAACGCCGCTTACTATTTTTGATAGCAGTTTTAACCCTAACTGGCCTGCATGGGATTGTTGCGGTGAATCAACACCTGCGCTTGTTGAAGATGCAGAGCGTGGTAATGTAGTTGAGTTTGTTGTAGGTGCAAAACCTACAGTAAATGGCTTTATTAGCCGTGCTCTCTTTATTACCGATGAAAATGGTGAAGCCACTCCTTATGACGCCAGCGCTATGTTAGAAGATGGTTTTGTGCGTTTTGATATGCAAGTGACTTCATTACCTTCTACTCCAGATGCACCTTGGCTTTTCAAAATTGAAAGTGATGAAGGCAAGACAGCCGTTGAACTAAACCTAAGTGCTAGCACTGAAGGTGTTAGCCCAGTTGCTGGTGAATGGCAAACTTATACCTTCCCACTGCAAACATTAGCTGATGCGGGTTTAAATGTATCGCTGATTGATGTGATCATGATTTTCCCTGCGTGGGGTCAAGGTGATGGTGCTGTTTATCGTGTGGATAATGTAGAGATCACAAATGATGCACCTCCTGCAACATTAACTCTTTTTGCTGACGAGATGAATCTTGATTGGCCACTTTGGAACTGTTGTGGTGATTTAGCACCTATTGAGGCCGTCGATGATGAGCAACATGGTTTGACTGCTGAATTTTCGATTGGACCAAAACCAACCGTTGTTGGCTTTAACAACCGTACTACATCAGGCGGCAGTGGCAGTCAATTTGATGCATCATCTTTAATTGATGAGGGTGTATTGCAATTTGAGATGAAGATCACCTCTTTATCATCAACACCGGATGCAGCTTGGTTTGTTAAAGTAGAATCTAGTGGTGGCCCTGATAATGGTGGTACTGCAGTTGAAGTTAACCTTAATACCAGCATAGAAGGTGTTGACCCTGTTGCAGGTGAGTGGCAAACCTATACTTTTACGGTCAATTCATTGTTACAAGCCGGTTTAGACATAAGTTCAATTGATGTCATCATGGTATTTCCTGCGTGGAGTCAAGGTGAGGGAGCTGTGTTCCGTATTGATAATGCAGTTATTTCAAACCCATAATTAACATTGGCAACAAGTGATGGGTGCTGAATATGGCACCCAGTATCCATGACAACATATTGCAAAAGCAGGTAAATCATGAAAAGCACAAAATTTATTAAAACACCTCTTGCAGCGTCAGTTGCGATGATCTTAACTGCAGGGCTGGGCACTATGTCTGCTTATGCACAAGATGAACAAGAGAAAGCTGATAACGATATTGAAGTTATCGAAATTAAAGGTATTCGTGGCAGTATGATCCGCGCCATGGATATGAAACGTGATGCAACAGGTGTTGTAGATGCGATTTCAGCAGAAGAGATGGGTAAATTCCCAGATACTAACTTAGCTGAATCATTACAACGTATTACCGGTGTATCAGTGAGTCGTTCTAACGGCGAAGGTAGCGAAATTACGGTACGTGGTTTTGGTCCTGAGTTTAACCTCGTAATGCTGAATGGCCGTCAAATGCCAGGTACGGGTTACACCCGTTCTTACGCCCTTGAGAATATTGCCGCTGACGGTGTCAGTGCACTTGAAGTAGCGAAATCAGGGCAAGCAGATGTACCAAGTGGTGGTCTAGGTGCTACGGTAAATATTATTACTACGCGCCCATTAAATAGCCCTGGCGAGAAATTTAGCTCGTCTATTAAGGCTATTCACGATTCATCTAATGAGGCCGGTGATGATGTAACCCCAGAGTTTTCTGCAATGTACAGCAATACTTATGTTGATGATACATTTGGTTTTGCGGCATCATTCTCACATCAAGAACGTGATTTTCAACAGCAAAACGCCAATATTCAAGGTTGGCAAGCCAATGTTGATTTACCGACCCTTGATGAAGCTGACTACATTGACCCTCGTGCAGTCGATAGCGAAGGCAACCGTGTCGGTAATCATTTCTTTCCGAAAGACATGAACTACAGCATTGCTGATGTTGAACGTGAGCGCACTAATGGCCAAGTAACTTTACAGTACTCGCCAATTGAAAGCTTCACTGCAACGGTTGATTACACGGCGAGTCGTGCAATCACCGGTGTGAATACCGTGGGTTGGGGTATTTGGAATGAGTTTGGCAGTAACATTAACAGCTATGAGCTTGATGAAAATGGTACAGCGATTTATGCCGATATCAGTGGTAATGATGGTTCATTTACAGCAAGCCGTGGCACTACTGAAGTTAAAGCACGTTCAATTGGTTTAAACCTAGAGTGGCAAATTAACGACCAGTGGGAAGTTGAGTTTGATTATCATGATTCGAAAAACGAAACAGATAACGGCGCAGATGATGGCTTAGGTTCTGATGGTCAAATCATTCTTGGCTCAGATCAGTTACAGAGCAAAGTATATGATTATCGCACTGGTGAAGTTCCGCATGCCTACGTTAATTGGAACAATGGCTCAACAGTGCTTGATCCAAGTGAGATTGATTCAAACTTCAGTCAGTTTATTTACTCGCCTGGTGAGTCTAATGTTGAGCAAGCTCAGCTTCATGCAACCTGGTTTAATGAAAGCTTTGAAATTCCACTTGTTAAAGTGAAATTCGGTGCTGCCAATACTAAGCAAACTATGGGCGGTTTTACTGCATGGAGTGGCTTACGTGGCGGCCCTGGTTTTAACCCATCATTCACCGAAATCTTCCCTGATGGCATGTTCACTTATAATGATACAGGCGACATGCTAGATCAATTCTCTGGTGGTGGTAGTGCCCTTGAACCAAATTACTATTACACCTATAGCTTTGAAGAAGCGTTAGCGCGTCAACTTGCTTATTTGAATGAAGACTTATTGGGCGATAATCAATACTCAATTGATCCATTCTTTGATGGTATCGACAGTGAAAGCTACGTAGAAGAGAAAACGCAAAGCTTCTATGTGAACAGCTTATGGGAGTTTGAATTATCTGATTACTTCGTACAGATTAACGCAGGTCTTCGTTATGAAGAAACGGATGTGACCAGTACGGTTCGTCAACGTGTTGAAAGCCAAGTTAACTGGGTGAGTGCATCTGAGTGGATCATGCAGTACGAAACTGGCGGTACAGATAACTTTTATCAAGAAGAAGGTAACTATGATATCTGGTTGCCGAACATCGACGTAAAAGTTGAAATTACAGACGAGCTTGTTGGTCGTGTTTCATGGGGTAAAACCATGGCACGTGCGCCGCTGGGTAATTTGGCTGGTGGCCGTAGCTTAACGGGTAGCCCGAAACCAGGTTCGCGTACAGGTAGCCAAGGTAATACTGATCTATTGCCATTTGAATCAACTAACCTCGATTTATCACTTGAGTACTACTACGGCGAAGGTAGCTACGCGTCGGTTGGTTACTTCAAAAAAGACGTAGATAACTTTATTCAAACGCAAATAACTGAAACAACCATTGATGGTTTATACGATATCTTAAATGGTCCTCGTTACCTTGAAGCTGTGGCATCTGTAGAAGCTCGTGGTGAGCAAGCTACAAGTGACGCTGTGTTCAATGAAATGCTGGCATTAGGTTATGGTAATGCGGATGGTGCTATTGAACCAACGAGTTCTGATCCACTGATGGTATGGAATATTTCTCAACCACAAAACACGGATAGTAAATCAGTTGATGGCTTTGAACTAGCTGTTCAACACTTATTTGGTGAAAGCGGCTTTGGTTTAGGGGTTAATGCTACGTTTGTTGATGGTGATGTTGAATTTGATGTAGCAAGTTTGACTCAACAAGCTCCTTTATCTGGCTTAAGTGACTCAGCTAACTTCCAAGCTTTTTACGATAAAGATGGTTTATCTGTGAAAGTGACTTACGCATGGCGTGACTCTTACTTAATTGGTGTTGGTCAAGCACAAGGCTCATCTGATGCGCCGCCACAATTTGGCGATACATATGGTCAGTGGGACTTGAGTGTTAACTACGACATTAACGAAAACATGACTGTTTTCTTTGAAGGTATAAACCTTAACAACGAAACTGAGCGTGGCTATGGCCGTTACGAAGAGCAGTTCTTATTTGCTCGTCAATATGGACCACGTTACACAATCGGTGCCCGTTATAGCTTTTAATATGTGATCTCAAAAGGAACAAAAGCCGCTCGTTGAGCGGCTTTTTATTATCTATTTTAATTAATTAATAATTATTGAAGCAACGCACAGTTGATTTGTGTAATATATGCCTCACTAAGTCCACTATAATTAGCTTTTCGTAGACGCAAAAGGTTTGTGTTTTTTGTTAAAGTTATCGTTTTTTCCAACTTTAAATCAAATGTTTAAGTTGTTTAGGTAGAATAATAAATGAGATTATCAGATACTCATATTCAGCAATATATTGACGAAGGCCGCATTGTTATAGAGCCAGCACCAAGTAATGAAATGATCTCGGGTGTCACGGTTGACCTGCGTTTGGGCAATAAGTTTCGTGTTTTCCAAGATCATACTGCTGCGTATGTTGATTTAAGTGGCCCTAAAGATCAGCTTAATAAGGCAATGGAATCAATTATGAGTGATGAAATTGTGCTTGATGAAGAAGAAGCTTTTTTCCTTCATCCAGGTGAATTAGCATTGGCTATTACTCATGAAAAAGTTACTTTACCAGCAGATATTGTTGGTTGGTTAGATGGTCGCTCGTCGTTAGCACGCCTTGGTTTGATGGTACATGTAACAGCGCATCGTATTGATCCAGGTTGGTCGGGTAATATCGTTTTAGAGTTTTATAACTCAGGCAAGCTGCCACTTGCGCTTCGTCCAATGATGAAAATTGGTGCCATGAGTTTTGAAACCATGACAAGCCCAGCACAGAACCCTTATAACACGCGTAAAGATGCTAAATATAAAGATCAAAATACGGCAGTAGCAAGCCGCATTAGTGACGATAATAAATAATCCTTCAACATGTGGTCTTTGGGCCACATATCATTATTTGTTAAACTTTTTACTTATTTGCATTCTCATAAATTGGCAATTTAAGCGTATTCATCCCATACTTTTAGCTGGTGTTTAAAGCACGGAGCTAAAATGCACTTTATTGGCAAGCTGATCCATCAGGTTATAAAAAATTTGCTCGTTTTACTGGGCTGCGTATTGCTTCATAGTGCCAGTATTAATGCTGCAAGCAATAACTTACCGGTATGGGTACTTGATTCAGAACAGCCTTTAGCCAAACTTAGTCAGACACTCGAAGTATCACTGCAAAATGCTGAGCTTTTAAATGCTTTAGAAAACAATACGGTTCGCCTCGCAGCACAAACCTCTTATTGGTTAATTATCGATTTACAGCAATTGCCTGAAAATAAAAACTATGTTGTTTATCTTAGTGAGCCTAACTTAACGTGGGCAAAGTTTTATCTGTTAGATGAAAATTATCAGTCCACCAATGATCAGCGGCTTGCTTCTCTAGAAAGTTTATCGAATGTGCGACCTCATTGGTTAATAGAGCACAGCCAAGGAGCTCGCTGGGCGCTAGTTAACTTCGTGCACAAAAGATCTCTAACATTAGAACTAGGTGTCGAAACAGCAAAAAGTTTTGAAGTTGACTTACATCAAACTATTTTGAGTTACGGTGCGATTTTAGGGGGGCTGATTTTGTGTATGTTTGTTTGTGGTGTTTACTTTTTTGTATCCCAGCGAACAAAATACTTAGTCCTAAATGCCTATTTTATATTGGTCACCATTGGGTTTTTAATCGATAACGGATTAATAAATTATCTAATTGGTGGTTTTAATTGGGAATCTAAATGGCCTGTTAATGAGTTCGCATTATGTTTTGTGAGCTATTTTTTATATCATTTTTTAGCGATCCATACCTATACAGCAAAGTTTAAAAAGGCCTGGCAAGCAATGATGCTGTGTTTATTCAATGCAGCTTTATTGTCATCACTATTGCCTCATTTTAATCGTCAGTGGTTATTTATAGTCAGCTGTTTGGGCTTTTTGTGCTTTGCCTCTGTAATATTTTATAGTTTGATTAAGCGTAAGGGTAATCGTACTCATCTGCGTATTTTTATGCTTCTAATTATTGTTATTCAGGTGTTAAGTCTGTTTTTATGGAATGGATTTGGTATTGGCTACCATGGAATTCATAACACCATTTTATTGCTCACATCATTGGCGATCTGCTCCGTACTGTTATTAAAAGACCGTCAGCAAATTTCAGCATTTAGTTATTCGATGCTGCACGATGCGGATACGAAGCTACCAAATAAACAATTTTTACTCGCTCAAATGATGAAAAAAGTGTCGCAAAAGCAACATTTTTCAGTTTTATTATTTAAACCTCATGTACTCTCAAATGCACGTTCTACCTTTGGGTTTGAGCAAGCTAATATTTGTATCAATGAAAAACTAAGTATATTAAACATTCAGATGCAGACCATGAATACATTAAAGTTGGAAGTTCAAGCCACCAGAAGCACATGGCTTGCTCATATTGACGATAGTACATTTGGGTGTTTGATCTTGGGCGAACTAGAATTAAGCCATATTGAGCAATTTGCCTGCATGATCCATGGTGTGTTTGAAGAAGGGCTCACCCATGAAGATATTAATTTAGTCGACCGTGTTGATATTGGTGTTGCTTATTACCCGATGCATGGCAATACCGCGAAACAAATATTGCAATGTGCAATACAAGCAATGACTGAAAAGCGCCTACAAGGTGAACGTTGGCGTATGTTCGACTCAGAAAGTGCGCGGCTTTCTGAACAAAGGTTATCCATTGCGGCAGCGCTTAAAATTGCGATTGATGAAAATCAGCTAAGTTTGCACTTTCAACCGCAGATATGTTTGAAAACGGGCAAAGTAGTTGGCTGTGAAGCATTACTGCGCTGGACACATCCAATTTTTGGTATTGTTAGTCCTGAGATATTTATTCCAATTGCAGAGTCAGCAGGGGTGATCAATCAGCTAACAGAGTGGGTCGTTGAAAAGGGGGTTGAATGGCAAGCGAAGTTTTGCAAACTGATACCCGATCATGTTATTTCCATCAATATTTCTGCAAAGGATTTATTAAATAAAAATTTACCTGTGCTGCTAATTACCATTTTAAATGAGCAAAATGTGGCGGCTGAATCAGTGATGTTAGAGCTCACTGAATCAGCGACCTTAGAAGAAAGTAAAAAAATTAAAGCCATGCTTGATGATTACCGTTTAATAGGTTTAAAACTCGCTATTGATGATTTCGGTACAGGCTACTCATCACTTGCCTATTTAAGCCAACTTGGTTTTGATGAAGTCAAAATAGATAAACAATTTGTGTTAAATCTGCCGTTTTCGGTTAATGATCAAAGTATCTGTAAGGCAACCTGTGATATCGCCACTACTTTAGGTGCACATGTTGTTGCTGAGGGTATTGAAGATGAGCAAAGCCTCGCTATGTTACAAAGCTATGGTTGCCAGTTTGGACAGGGATATTATTTTTCAAAACCCCTTGCTGCAGATGATTATTTAGACTGGATAAGCGAGGTAAAAAAACTTGACCTTAATCTTGATGCAACAGCGAACCTAGCTGATTAAAATATTTAAGCAAGGCTTCAAAACAATTCATCGTATGCTGCTCATCCGGGTAGATTAAGCCACTTTTCGATAAGCCACTCACTAAAAAGCTATTTTTGATGTTAGGGTGGACGCTAATACACTTTTCAAAACAGCGGGCAGCTAGTTCCTCTGGCATACTCATATAAAGTTGCTTTACTTGCTTATCAAAAGCGATAGATTGTTTTACGAATTCATTTGGATTTTTACCAGAGTTATCTAAAAATACCTGATGATAAAACTCATTTAAGCGTTGATTAAGTGGATGACTCAAGTCTGGTGACTGTTCAAGCCACAGCGCCGAACAGAATTGCATGCTCTTTCTGCCGCTAAATAAGTGCTGACAAATATGATGGTCAAAAGCATGAAACCATTCATGGGCGAGTGCGCCACCACCTGCATTTTTAGCCAGCGCAAGGGTTTGGCTGTGAGCATTATAATGAGCCTGCACACCTTTTTGTCCGCCATGACCAAAAGCAAAATTGAGTTTCCCTCTAAGGCCAATTGCCGTTGGCGGTAAAGTCAGTATTTGCGCAAGATCGGCTAAAGCATCGTAAATTAAATTCGCCGCTAATAGCCGTTCTTGCTTATTAACCCAATTACCAACCACCATAGTGCGAAAACCAAAGGTGTCGCGAATATCGTCAAAATCGACCTGATCATCAAAGCGATAATCGGGTCCCTTACGATGAAAACCTGCGCTTAGTCGTTTTGATACACGCATTATAGATAGCGTGCCTTAACATCATCCGGCATATGCTGAGTTTGCTTATCGACCAGTGCTGCTAATAATCTGTATAGTGGTGTTACATCAATGCCTTCAATTAATTTAAGGCTATGAGCTACAGCTTCTAAAGTTGATAAACTATCTGCTCGAGGTGCTTTACGGATGACGTATTTGTTTTGTGGTATGTGCTTAAAACTCACCGTTTGAAATGCACGGAGGCTAGGGGTTAATTGCAGCATTTTGTAGGCTTTTTTCCATGTACCATCAATTACGATTAAATGATTTAAAGACTGTTTGAAAGCATCTGTAGTGGCAGTGTGCTCATCTAGACTTAAGGCATCCTCAGTAGGGTAAAGAACCGCTGTTGTTGCTTTTGGCAATGTTGCAAGCTGTAAAAAGTCTTGCTCTGACTCACCAGCGATGATCTGGCAATTTTCTAAACCTAAATTCAGTAAATTGGCCGTATTTTTAGTGACTTTTTCCTCACTTGGGTGGCGTAATATAATGATTTTTAGTTTATTATTGATTATGCTTATTGAATCACATAAACAGGTTTTAATTGAAAAGCCACAATGTGAGCATAATTCTCTAGCCATAGATACTCTTGTATACATTTGAAGTCTCTTTAGTATACATGAGCTAGAGCTGTAATTTTGCATTTTTAAAGCAGACAGCTAAAATTGCGATTTAAATATTTGGTTTTATTAAGGGATAAAGATGACGACTATCACTATCGATGAAAGTGCGCTTGAAGGAATGGAGTCGCTACTGGGTGATCAATTTGCTGACACGCTTTCTTTTTGTTGTAGCGAGTTTCAAAGGTTAGGCTCTGAAGTGCACGCTAATCTTGGTTCAGACAACGAAGCTGCAGCGCGTCATGCTCATAGCTTAAAATCAAATGCTGCCCAATTTGGAGCCCAAAGTCTATCTGAGCTCGCTCAATCAATTGAGCATGCACTCAATGAAGGGAATGCTGATATAGCACAGCAAAACAGTGCAAGTATCGATCAGCAAGTTTCTGGCTCTGTAGAAAAATTACAAGCTTGGTTCGCTACTCGCTAAAAACTTGAATTTATTTCAGTTATAACCGCAAAAATCCTCTGGCGTGGTACCCCTTTACTGGGGTAGTCTTAAGGTTAATTAGTAGAGGTAACCATGTCACAAATCAAAAAGAGTCACAAACTAGACGGTGTCTGTTATGACATACGTGGGCCTGTGCTTGCACAAGCTCGAAAAATGGAAGACGAAGGGCAAAAAGTATTAAAGCTAAACATTGGTAATCCAGCTGCCTTTGGCTTTGATATGCCTGAAGATATGCACAAAGATATCATTCGTAACTTATATTCAGCCCAAGGCTACTGTGACTCTAAAGGCCTCTACTCAGCCCGTGTGGCAGTCTATCAACACTATCAGCAACGCGGCTTATATAACCTTGATGTCGATAATATTTATATCGGCAATGGGGTCAGCGAACTCATTCAAATGACCACGCAAGCACTACTTGATAATGACGATGAAGTGCTTATTCCTGCACCGGATTATCCGCTATGGACTGCATCGGTTAAATTAGCAGGGGGTAACCCTGTGCATTATCTTTGTGATGAAGAACAAGATTGGTTTCCTGATATTGCTGATATTAAATCGAAGATCACCTCAAAGACCAAAGCATTGGTGCTTATTAACCCAAATAACCCAACCGGTGCGGTATATAGCGATGATCTGTTGATGGAACTGATCAACATTGCTCGCGAGCATAAATTATTGTTATTGAGCGATGAAATTTACGAGAAAATCTTGTACGACGGTGTCAGCCACAGCTCAATTGGCGCACTGTGTGATGATGTACCAATTATCACCTTTAATGGCCTAGCAAAAACGTACCGCGCTGCGGGATTGCGAATGGGCTGGATGGTGCTAAGCGGTCGCACTAGCATGATGGACGACTTGAGTCGTGGCCTAGATATGCTGGCATCAATGCGCTTATGTGCCAATGTACCAGCACAATATGCTATTCAACAAGCTTTAGGTGGTGTGCAGTCAATCGATAACCTGATAAACCCAGGTGGTCGGCTTTACGTTCAGCGTGATATTGCATGGCGTGGTTTAAATGCCATTGATGGTATTAGCTGTAAAAAGCCTAAAGGGGCGCTTTACGCATTTGCGAAAGTAGATACCGCGCACTTTAATATTAAAGATGATGAGCGCATGATTTTAGATTTACTCAAAACGGAGAAAATCTTATTAGTGCATGGCCGTGCATTTAATTGGCCAGATCCTGATCATTTCAGATTGGTGTTTTTACCAAACAAAGATGATTTAACAGAAGCCATGAGTAAGATGCAGCGATTTTTCGCTGATTATCGACAAAGCTAAAAAAAGCGAGCCGAGGCTCGCTTTTTTAATACGCTTTATCAACACGCACCGTGTTATCATTGAGGTACACCAAGCGTACTTTATCACCTTGGCTAAACAGCATTTGGTTGTCTTTATCTTGCACAACCATAAATTGTTCGCCGCTTTCTACTTTGATCATTAATTCAACGAGCTGATATTGTATTACGCGACTGTTTTGCTGACGGTTGTGAGCAACAGAGCCACCAATCATCGAACCTAAAATGGTTGCTACAGTACGGCCACTACCGCCACCAAACTGATTACCGATAACACCGCCAATAAGTGCACCGCCAAACGTTTCCCAGCCGTTGGTTCTGTCTTTGACCAGTTCTTGTTCAGTAATGGCTCGTACTGACTGTACTGAGCCAAACAACACCTGTTGTACTGGTACTGCTTTGTTACGCTGGTAGTCAGCATAACTAGGCGAGCTCAGTAATAAACAGCTTGCTAAGATTGCTACTAGGTATTTCATAAACCCTCCTGGCTACCAGCCAAAAGTTGATTTCTCACGTGTTTTACGGATTTCAGTTTCATCAGCCCACTCAACTAGCCCGCTTTTTAAATCCATTAAACGCATAGTGAATTTGTAATACACATCAGCCTTGTCAGCATTTGATTTAACAATGCTCGATAAGTTGCCGTATAACATATATTGCGCACCAACTTGCTGGCCAAAGGCAATAGCGGTATTTGGATCAACTAGTGGATCGACGTTTTGGAAATTAAGTTGTTCGCGCACAGCTTCAACACGGGTCATATCAACAAAGCGGAACTTACCACTGCGTAATAACTGTGTTGAGATTGAATCAGTAATTGATTCAGTATCAATATGCTCGCTCGTTTTGTTTTTAATACGCTCAACAAACACGATAGGGCGAGTATTTGCTGTCATGGTGCCAACCACAGGTGAAGCAAGTAACGAGTCTGTCATTTGGCTTGCTACTTTTTGTAGATCCGTTGAGCCAAAATTGATATCTGTGGTTTCAACAGCTTGCGCATCACCATAGCTAACAACGGCTTTATTAGCACAGCCAGATAGTAACAAAGCGCTTGTCATTGCAACGGCCGCAGCCGACTTAACAGAAAGTAATTTCATTGTAGTATCCTTAATCTTCAAATTCTTGTGCTTCTGTTGACACTTCACGCACTGCAAGCGAGAAGGTGACAGCATTTGCTGTCGGGGCTAGGCCCGGTAATTGAGTTTTAGCAAATCCAAATAAAGTAATGGGTTGCCAAGGTGAGTGGTTGCCACGAATAACAAAGCCATCAGCGTCATACCAAGTAAATTGATATTGTAAGTATTGAGACTTTTTATATTGGCTTGCCAGTGTCACAACCACATCAGTTAAGCCGTTCGTTTGGCGTGTTTTTACATCTGTAATGGCTAATTTCTTGCCAAGTTCAGGGTTATTAACAATCAGTTGTTGGTTATACTGTTGTGATGCCTGCTCAACCCCAATGCCAGAAGTGGTAGGGCGTGAGGAGCAAGCCGCAACAAGTAAAATGGTTAATAGTGGCACTAAGTATTTCATCATTGCTCCTAGAGTTGTACAACGTGTGTGTCGTAGTAGTTATTTATGGAAGTTAGAAAAATCAAGGTTAACCCTTGCTTACCAACCGTAAAAGTTATTTCGCCATGCCCTGGCACAGTTAAAGTGTGCTGACCTGTGGGCATTGGGTGCTGAGCAATGCTAAGTTGGCTTGGTAAAGTCAACCAGCTTCGTGTATCAGCTTGCTCAGATGCAACGTTATAAATGTTGGCTAAAATGTTACCAACATCGCCGCCACTTCTTGCTAACTCTGCACGTACCTTTTCTTTTGCTACCAGACGCATTACTTGTCGGGTTATTCTGCCAGCACTTTGATCCTTTAATGTCTTCGCCGCTAGCGCTTCGAGCCTAACAATGGGCGTCAGTGGCAAATTTTCGCCATCGAGAGTCACTGTTTTATCACTGGCCGCATAGGGCGCAGCGCGATAAACTGGCATGGCAACACTATAAAAGCGTGCATCGCCACGCGAAGTATAAATAGGTAACCGTAAATTAAACTCTTGCCTTGCTGGTATTAAACCTTGCTCTGCAATTACAATTACTTGGCCTGTGTTTGCTTGAGCTTGCTTTAATTTGCCAAAGCGTTTGCTAAATTCTTCAAAGTCCTGATCAAAACCTTGTTTTTTGGCAAGGCGTAACACTGCTTGCTGTAAGTAGCTATTCTCACTGTTTATTTCGAGCGCTTTCTTATAGTCGATATAGGCATCATCAAATTGTTTATCTGCCTCATAAAGTAGGGCCGATAAATAAAACGTAAAAGCATTTTGAAAGCCATTTTTGACATTACCAATTAACTCGGCCATATCAGGGTAGCCTTCAGCGGAGTTTTCCGCTTGTTCATCAAGTGCGGCTTGATTATCTTTTAGTGCATCTTCTTGCACTTTATTAGCGCGTCTAACTTCAACTAATGCAGATTCAAGTTGTTTATCAAATACATAACTCAGTGCTTTGTAGCTATGCAGCATGGTCATTTCATAGGCTGCTGGCTCATAACCAATCACTGAGTCATTGGTTAATAATGAATTTGTTTGCTCAAGGCCTGCACTTAGCTGTACTTTGGCTGCTTGACGCTTTTTTTCCATACTTTGATATACAGCTTCAAAGGTCTCATTAGCCTGCAAATTTTGTTTTGCCAAAAACTCAAGACGGGCCGTTTCAAGCTGATTTAACAAATAGTTACTATGGCCTCGGCTATTACTTGGCAAAAGTTGCTGAGCACTTGCAATGTTATTTTGAGAAACAGCTTGGCGCACAGGTCTTAGCTGCGTCGCATAATCTTGGAATAGATCAGTAATACCTATGGTACTGCAACCAGATAACAGTAAAGCAGCTCCAATAAATAAACGTCGATGCACTGAACACTCCTTTTAAACAATGTACTCAGATTAGCATACGCGGCTTAACCTTATATGATAAATTATGTAAAAAATCGTAAGTTAATAGACAACTTTCTGGTCTTTTTATTTTTTATGTTAAAGGAACACCGTATTTGTTAAGCACTGTACTTTATACCTTGATTGCACTTTGTGCGTTTGCAGCTAACTCTTTGCTGTGCCGGATGGCATTGCAAAGTGGTGATATTGATCCGTTAAGTTTTACCGTCATTCGCTTAGTGAGTGGGGCGTTTATGTTGCTTGGTATACTTTTATGGCAAACAACTTTATTGAGATCAAAATCACAATCAGCACAACCTTTAACCGATAAAGGTAGCAATATCAATGCGCTTAGTTTATTTATTTACGCGCTGTGCTTTTCAGTTGCCTATGTTGATTTAAACACAGGCACAGGCGCACTTATCTTATTTTCAGCAGTACAGTTAACCATGATAGGCCATAGTGTTTTAAATAAAGAACCACTCAGTAAAGTGCAGTGGGGGGCTTTGTTTGTCGCTTTTGCGGGGTTTATATACTTAATGCTACCCTCAGCCACGGTGCCTTCTTTCATGCCGGCAATGCTCATGGCGTTAAGTGGTGTGGCGTGGGGTGTTTACAGTATTCGCGGAAAATCATGCAGCTCACCTTTGCAAGCAACCAGCTTTAACTTTCTAAGAAGTTTAATACTTGTGCCAATTTTAGTCTTTCTAGCCGTGGTTGATTGGCAGGGTATCACAGCAACTGGCGTTTATTTGGCGATAGCTTCAGGAGCGCTTGCATCTGGGCTTGGTTATAGCATTTGGTACATTGCACTACCTAGGCTTAAAAGTAGCCAAGCAGGTGTGGTACAGCTAACCGTGCCCGTGCTTGCCACATTAGCTGGGGTGGTGGTATTAGATGAGCAATTAACAGCGCGTTTAGTTGTAGCCAGCGCCTTAATTCTTGGCGCTGTACTGGTGTTTTTAATGGCTAAAAAGCGCAGAGTCTAGATTAGGGCTTATTAACATTTAATACGTAGCGTTCATACAGGGTGTTTAGTTCGGCTAGTATCGCTTGTTTGCCGCTAAGCTCACTTTGTTCAATACATTGCTGTAATGTTGCAACTGACAAATACTGCATCATCTTAGCAGCTGCACCAATATGACTAATATGCCAAGGCTCAGGGGCAACTCCACCTTTGTATTCTTGGTAAGGGCGATAAAAACCATACTTTTCTAGGTTATCGTCAAGCCATGCAGCAAGCTTGGCAAAGGGCCCTGTGGGCGAATACTCATCAGGGGTTAATTGCAGCTGGTAATCATCGTCAATAGGGCGGGTATCGTAAATGTCGAGGTCGGTACCAAAGTGGTGCCTACTTGCCCCAGGGAGTGCCGAGTAAAGCATAATAGCGTGGCACTTTTCAGTATCACTTAGGCTTTTTAAATCTACCGTTTGTTGCTCAAGGGTGTAAACTGGTCGAAGGCCCTGAAATTTAGCATTCCAAATTGCACTTTGACGATAAAAATCACGAAAGCTTGAGGCAATTGTCAGATCAATACCTGCTTGTTTTGCCCCTTGCTGCAGAGCTAAAAAATCATCGACAATATTACGATGCAAGCGATGATTTTGTAGCTCAACTAAATGTGAGCTACTCAACCCAGTGGCGCATTGCTTAAGCTCTGTTTGGTTCATGTAAGCAGCTGCTCTAAAATCACTTCGTAAATATCAGCAAGTTGAATTAAATCATCGGTGCTAACACATTCATCTACTTTATGAATGGTTTCATTACGCGGACCAAGCTCAATGACTTTGGCACCCGTTTGCGCGATAAAGCGACCATCAGAAGTACCGCCGGTGGTTTCAAGCGCGGTGTCGCGTCCAGTTACCTGCTTAATAGCGTGCACGGTGGCATCAACTAACGGGCCATGATCGGTTAAAAACGGCAGTCCATTTACAATCCAATTTAGCTCGTAATTGAGGTTGTGTTTCTCAACAATATCAACCACTCGCTGCTGTAGCTGTTGGTGAGTTACTTCAGTGCTAAAACGAAAGTTAAATTGAATTTCAAGTTCACCTGGGATCACATTACCAGCACCGGTGCCGCCGTTAATATTAGAAACTTGAAAGCTGGTTGCAGGGAAAAATTCGTTACCTTGATCCCACTCAGTTTGACTCAGCTCAGTTAACGCAGGGGCGGCTAGGTGAATCGGGTTTTGCGCTAAATGCGGGTAAGCAACATGGCCTTGCACACCTTTCACGGTTAAAAAGCCAGTTAATGAACCGCGACGTCCATTTTTTACCACATCGCCAAGTACATCACGTGAAGAGGGTTCGCCAACTAGGCATAAATCAATCTTCTCACCACGTGCTTCAAGAGTATCGATAACACGGGTTGTGCCGTTGATAAACGGGCCTTCTTCATCAGACGTAATTAAAAACGAAATTGAGCCTTTATGATCTGGGTGCTTAGCCACAAAACGCTCGGTGGCAACCACCATGGCAGCTAAAGAGCCTTTCATATCGGCTGCGCCGCGACCATGTAACATACCGTCTTTTACCAGTGCAGAAAAAGGCGGGTGCTGCCAATTTTTTGCAGGACCTGTTGGTACAACATCTGTATGACCAGCAAAACAAAAATGCGGTGACGCATCTCCCTTACGAGCCCAAGTATTTAGCGTATCAGTGAAAAACAGTGATTCAATATTAAAGCCTAGTTTTTCAAGGCGTTCGTTCATTAACGCTTGGCAACCAGCATCTTCAGGCGTTACTGATTCACGCTGAATAAGCGCTTGAGCAAGTTCAATAACAGGGTGAGTCATTAGGCAAAAATCTCATCGTATTGAGCGGCTTTAAAACCTAAGTGGTATTGGCCGTTATGCACAAGTACCGGGCGCTTGATCATCGCAGGTTGCTCAACCAGCAATGCTAATGCAGATTCTTTATCTAGGTTTTGCTTTTGCTCATCAGATAATTGACGGTAAGTTGTGCCGCGTTTATTAACTAAATCTTGCCAATCAATGTGCGCTGCAAACTCATTAACTAGCTCAGCACTAATGCCGTCTTTACGGTAATCATGGAAAGTAAATTCTTGATTGTTATCAGTTAAATATTTTTTGGCTTTTTTAATTGTATCGCAGTTGCTGATACCGTACATGATAGTCATAAATTCTACTTTTTAGTTACAGTGAGTAATGTGTCTACCCCAGCAGTGACCTGAGATAGTGAATAATAAAGGGGTCCAAGGTGCTGGCTATTGAGAACACATAGTGTGCCAAGCATAGGGCTGCTCAACTCGCGTAAATCAAAATAGGCTAATCGTTCACCTTGGCTAATTTTACTGCCGTTTAATTTAGCAATATTGGTGTGGTTGATATGTTCTTCAACCGATGAAAACGATAAATTTAATAAAACTTTTAAACCGTTTTTTGCTTGTAAAATGTATTCTTTACCAGCATTTTTAACTTGTAATAGGGTGCCATCGAATGGCGCAATTATGTTGTGGCTAGTTAGTTCAACACTAATCCCTGGGCCAAGGGTAGCAAAACGAAAAAATGGCTCAGGATGCTCGTTAATACTTTTTACACGCCCGGTAAATGGGCTTTTAATGGCCATGCAGCGCGCTTTTCTGAGGCTGCGTTCGGGTAAGTATTGAACTTCGTTAGTCATGGCTTATTTAACATCACCTAGCACATGGTAACCGTCTTTTTTCAGAGCTGTAATGGCTTTTGCCATACTTTGCTTTTTCACCAATACATAATCGGTATCGTAAGTTGATAAAGCAAAAATCGAAATTGACGCTTTTGCTAGCACGCCAGAAATGTTCGCCATAATACCTGTTAATGAAAAACCAAGTGGGCCAATGACTTCCAGTGCTTGCCAGTCGGTTTCTTGGTCCAGACTGTCGAGCTGGAAACTACTTGGGCAGACAATAGACAGCTCATCAGCCGTTTTTGCAATAAAGAAAATAGCTTGTTGGAGTAAGGCAGGGTCAATCGTTGCATCGACATCTAAACTATGAATGGTAAGTTCTTCACTATGAAGTTGTAACGTTTGTTTTGACATCTGCGATCCTATCTTTGAAGCCTTTGAATTTATAGTATAGGTAAACAAAGTTAAGATAAAGCGCAATAATTTTGATTGCTGAGGTTTTGCCCAATATCGCTGTTGAGGTTGTCCACAGATTCTGTGGATAAATATGGGAATAGGTCAGTATAAAGAAGGTAATAGGCTAATTTATAAGGATTTTATAAATTAGCCTAAATTTTGAAGGGTTAATTTTCTAAGCTTTCAACTTGCTTAGCTTGAATCGCTGTAAGGGCAATGGTGTAAACAATATCGTCTACTAATGCACCACGGCTCAAGTCATTTACCGGCTTACGCATACCTTGCAGCATAGGGCCAATACTAATTAAATCAGCACTACGTTGTACGGCTTTATAAGTTGTATTACCGGTATTTAAATCAGGGAATACAAACACCGTTGCTTTACCTGCAACCGGGCTGTCTGGTGCTTTCTTAATTGCGACGTTTTCCATAATTGCAGCATCATACTGAAGCGGGCCATCAATCACTAAATCAGGGCGCTTTTGCTGGGCAAGTTTAGTGGCTTCACGCACTTTTTCTACGTCAGCACCTGAACCCGAAGTCCCCGTACTGTAGCTGATCATTGCAACACGAGGTTCAATACCAAACGCAGCCGCTGAATCAGCTGACTGGATCGCGATATCGGCCAGTTGCTCTGCCGTTGGGTCTGGGTTGATTGCACAGTCACCGTAAACCAGAACTTGATCAGGTAACAACATAAAGAATACTGACGATACCAACGATGAACCTGGTGCAGTTTTAATTAACTGTAACGGCGGGCGAATCGTATTCGCTGTAGTGTTAACAGCACCCGACACTAGGCCATCTACTTTGCCTTGCTCAAGCATCATAGTACCAAGCACCACGTTATCCAGTAGTTGTTCTTGAGCAACCACTTCTGTTAAGCCTTTGTTTTTACGAATTTCGACCATAGGCGCAACGTAATCGTTGATCACATCACTTGGCTCAACAATAGTTACGTTATCGTTAAGCTCCACACCTTGTTGTTCAGCGATACGTAAAATCTCTTCTTTGTCACCAAGTAAGATTGTTTTTGCAATGCCACGTTGACCACAAATTGCTGCAGCTTTAATTGTGCGCGGCTCATTACCTTCTGGTAAAACAACCGTTTTATTCGCTTGACGAGCTTTGTCTGTCAGTAAGAAGCGAAACGCTGGTGGAGACATTTTACGAGTACGACCAACACTTTGCGCTAGGCTGTCTAACCAATCAGAGTCAATGTGGCTGGCGTTGTGATCTTTTACTTTATCAATACGCTGATCATCATCACACGGTACTTCCATATTGAAGTTGTGCAGTAATAAAGACGTGCGCCACGTATCTTCTTCTGTTGCAAGAATTGGCAAGCCGGTATCCATCGCTTGTTCGCATAATTTCATGATGCGATCTTCAGGCTTAAAGCCACCGGTTAATAAAATAGCCCCAAGCTTGGTGCCATTCATAGCTGATAAACAAGCGGCAACTAATACATCAGAGCGATCGCCCGGAGTGACCAGTAATGCACCTGGGGTAAAGTGGCTTAAAATATTCGATACAGTGCGAGCACAGAAAGTAACGCGACGTAAACGACGGTGAGCCATGTCGCCTTCGTTAATAACTTCGGCCTTTAGGTATTCACATAAATCACGCACACGCGGCGCCACTAGGTCGAAATCCCACGGGATTGAACCTAATAACTTAAATGGGTGTTTTCTGAAAATAGGCAATGATGCTAAACGGTTTAATTCGTTTTCAAGTTGCTCTGGCTCATGAGCTTCAACAAGATCTGCACGTGCGCGACCTTCGTCATCTAAAGGTGCATTAACTTTGTTGAAAATACAGCCTAACACGCGAGGGTGGTTAACACCGCCATAGTTGCCTGAGGCAATTTCTAAACGGTCTTCAATTTGGTCGTTGCTATCGTTACTAGGCGTTAAAACAAAAACAATATCAGCACCCAGTGTTTGCGCGATTTCACGGTTTACACGGCCTGCATAAGGCTGACGGCGTGTTGGCACCATACCTTCGATAATAGCAATTTCGTCTTCTTTAATAGTGCTTTCAAAGCGCTCTACGATTTCTTCTAGTAAATCGTCGCCTTTACCATCACCAATCATTTGCTCTGCATAGCTAAGCTCAAATGGTGTCGGCGGATTAATTGGTGAGCCATGGGTGACAATTTGCGTCGACTTTTCAGGGCCTGTATCGCCAGAACGTGGCTGTGCAATTGGCTTGAAAAAGTTCACTTTGAGCGCTTTTTGCTCAAGCGCACGCACTAAACCAACAGAAACAGATGTTAAACCAACCCCAGTCGAAATAGGGATCAACATAATTCTACGTGCCATTTACTTAACCCTCCTTTGCAATGCGGGCTGCATCGTTAGCAATAACCCATTCTTCGTTGGTCGGGATCACAAACGCTTTAGCATGCGTTTGGCCTTTTGAAATTAAGCCTTCTTTACCAAAACGTGCCGCTAAGTTTGCAGCTTCGTCACACTCAAGGCCTAAAAAGCCTAATTGGGTGATCACTTTGTCGCGAATGATATCTGAGTTTTCACCAATACCACCGGTGAAAATAAGCGCATCAAGGCGCTGCACAGGCACTAAGAATGCGGCGATTTGTTTTGCTAAACGGTAGCAAAAAATATCGAGTGCAAGGTTCGCTTGCGGGTGACCTTCAACAGCGGCTTCTTCAATAGTGCGACAGTCATTTGATAGTTCACTAATACCTAATAAGCCACTTTTCTTATTAAGTAGGTCATCAATTTCTTGCACTGAATAATTTAGTTGCTGAGTTAAAAAGGTGAATAAACCCGGGTCGATGCTACCACTGCGCGTGCCCATCACTAAGCCTTCAAGCGGTGTTAGACCCATACTGGTATCAACGCTCTTACCATCTTTAATCGCACACACTGAACAACCATTACCTAAATGCGCACTGATCACATTGGTTTGGTCGCGCTCTTTGCCGAGCATTTTTGCCGCTTCACCTGCAACATAATAATGGCTTGTACCATGGAAGCCATAACGTCTTACGCCGTGCTCTTTATAAAGCGAGTAAGGCAGGGCGTATAAGTAAGCAATATTTGGCATGCTTTGGTGAAATGCCGTATCAAACACCGCAATTTGTGGCAGCGCTGAGAACGCTTGCTGTGCAGTGCGAATGCCTAATAAGTTGGCTGGGTTATGAAGTGGAGCAAGTGCCGCTGTTTTTTCGATAGCTGCAAGTACATCATCGTCGATAAGCACAGATTCAGTGAAATGCTCACCACCGTGTACAACACGATGACCCACAGCAATTAAATTATCCGCAAGGCCTTGCTCATTAACAAGCTTCACAAGCTCAGCAATGGCTGCATCGTGGGCTTGGCCCTTTGCAAGCTCAATAAGTTGTTTTTCACCATTATATTTATATTTGATTGAAGGCGTGTCTGAGCCAAGGCGCTCAGCTAAACCAGAAATAACTTCGTCAGAAGTGGCGGCATCTAAAATGGCAAATTTTAAACTTGAACTACCACAGTTCAGTACTAAAACATGTTGTGGTGAGCAAAGGGGCGTCGACATAGCTAGGTCCTAAAAGTACGATATCAGTCAGTGTATATTAAGGCTTGATAATTAGAATTCTTTGCCAGTATAGTAAATAAGTATTTTGTTGCTACACTTAACAAAGCTAGGCTGTAATTATACTAAAGTCTGGTTGACTTAAGCCGATAACATTTTATCTCATTTAGACTTTAAACGTTAGTCTCCTAACCATTAATTTGGTATTAAAACTAGGACAGGTTTTGCAGGGATTGTATCCGGGAGTGTGTTACACTCGGTTGTGAAACAAGTTGAAAACCCTAGGAGTGATGATGCAAAAAGGTGTCATGTCACAAGTGCAAACAGGTCGTCAGTACGCTAAAAAATGGCCGATGCGACAAGAGCTCGCTCCATTGTTTGCCGAATTTAGAGTGATCAAGGCCACTGATCTGGCAATTACAGTGATGCCAATATTGGCAATGCTGACCGTATTTATGCAAGTTAATTACTTAGGTAGTGATTATTTTCCACAAGCTATCACGATCGCGCTTTTCTTTTTATCATTACCGCTGCAAGGTTTGTTGTGGCTAGGCCGCCGTGCAGAAACCCGTTTAGAGCCAGCAATGCTAAGTTGGTATACCGAGCTGCACAGTAAAATGAAGGCGCATGGTTATCAGTCACAATTAACGACTGAAAAACCACGCTACACTGACTTAGCTCAATTATTAAAAGATATGTTCGAAAAAATGGATAAAGCCTTCACTAAAGAGCACTTCTAATCGCGAACAAACTGGCTCACATAAAACGATAACGTTACTTTTTGTGGGCCTTGTTGCTCTATCTGTTGCCAATGCTCTGGGCGAAACTTCCAAGCAAACGGCGTCATCATAATTAAATGTTTAATCTCATCGACAGACAACAGCACCTGTTGCTCTAATAAGTTTATCGACTCTTTGCTAAAGCCTGCTGGTGGTTCTATCTCAGTATGCGGTTTTACATCGGCATAAATAAACGCTTTTAACTCTTTAAGGTGCCAAGGCCCAGGGCTTGCAACAATTAAACTAGCTTGCGGCTTGGCAAGGCGGGCAAGCTCTTGTGCAAATAAAGGGGCAAACACACTAACAAGCACATCAGCCTGCGCATCTGCAAAAGGGGCTTGGCTAATCGACGCGACACTAAAATGCGCATTTTCGTAGCGCTTAGCGGCGTATTTTACCGCGGGCTTAGAAATATCGACACCATATACATCGGCACTCGACTGCGCTGCTATAGCTTGAGTATAAAAACCTTCACCACAGCCTAAATCAATCACTGAACTTGGTTCGAGAGATGCCACTAACTCAGCTAAAGCCTGCTGTAAAAACGAATAGTGTCCGGCACTTAAAAAAGCGCGGCGAGCCTGCACCATTTCAAGGTTATCGCCCGGTTGTTTCGACTTTTTATTTTGCACGGGAAGTAAATTGACATAACCCTCTTTGGCGATATCAAAACTGTGGTTATTGTCACAACGGTAAGTTTTGTCGTTTAGAGTAAGTTCAAGTTTGCAAAGCGGGCAGTGATAGTGAAGACTCATGAGTCTAAATAGTCCTTATCATAAAAGGTTTTAACCCAATGAGGGCGATAGGTGATCATCAAGGTAATGGCCATGCCATTGAGCATTGCTTCAGGAAACCAAATTATGGCACACAGAATCAGATAGTTTTCTGAAATCTCAATAAAACTGTAATCACCAAGCAAGTAATAAAACACACCGCTGGTAACTATTTTAATACAGGCGATAACAGCAGCGGTTAAAAACGCGCATAAAAAGATATAAATAAAAAAGTGTCTCGGCAGGTAGCTATAGCAAACCACAAAACACAAATAGCTCAATGTAATTGGAATGAACGCTGTAAATAACAAATGCACAGGCAATAAACTGATTGGCAATTGTGCAACCAGCACTAACAACAAACTCGCCAAGGTACTTGCAAAAATAGCCAGTCGCCAACCTAAAATTAGGGTCACTGAAGTAACCCCTAAAATATGCAATTCGAGGCCTGGCAATATCCCCGCTTTAATGCGCCACAGTACCGCAAGTACTAAAGCACATGCGAGCACACCAACTTGTCTTATTGGCGTTGCCAATAATTGTGATGCGCTTTGCTTATCAAAGCTGAGCCAGAGTATTATAGCCACACAGCTCCATAAAGGGAGCTGCCATTGCAATGTGTCTATCATGCGTTAAATGTTGACCAAATTGGCGCATGATCAGATGGTTTTTCGATACCTCGCAATTCGTAATCGATACCAGACTCAACACAACGCTCAGCAAGAGCTGGAGTTGCTAAGATCACATCAATACGTAGACCACGGTTGTCATCAAAACCTTTTGAGCGGTAATCAAACCACGAGTATTGCTCAGTTTTTTCTGGGTAAAGTTCACGGAAGGTATCTTTAAAGCCCCAGTTTAATAAAGTGCTTAACCATTCACGCTCTTCAGGTTGGAAAGAACACTTACCTGTTTTTAACCAGCGCTTACGGTTTGGTTCACCAATACCAATGTCGAGATCGGTCGGTGAAATATTAATGTCGCCCATCACAATAACATCTTGATCAGCCGTGTGGTTATCTTCTAAGTGAGTCATTAAATCTTTATAGAACTGACGCTTATAAGGGAATTTGGTTTCGTGGGCAATATTATCGCCTTGTGGGAAGTAGCCATTCATCACCGTTAGGTCACGACCATTTTCTTGTGTCACGGTAACACTGATCATACGACGCTGTGATTCGTCGGTATCGGTTGCAAAGCCTTTAACAACTGATTTTGGCTCTTGTTTACATAACATTGCCACGCCGTAATGTGCTTTTTGACCGTGAAAATAAACGTGATAACCCATTTTTTGTACGTCTTCGAGAGGGAAGGCTTCATCATGTACTTTGATTTCTTGTAAGCCAATAATATCTGGTTGATGTTTATCAATTACGGCTTGCAATTGGTGTAAACGAGCGCGCAGGCCGTTAATGTTAAATGAGATTACCTTCATGGTGCACCTATTATTTTTGTTTCAGTGTTTAGCGCAATTCTATCATCAAACTAGGGCTTATTCATAAGCTAATTACGAAAATCAAATTGGGTAAATGTTGATCAATTGCTGCTTAATTTAAAAACATTGTTAACTCACTATTAATTATTAAATTAAATAAATAATTCAGTTGATCTGCTTATTTTTGTTTATATAATGCGCGCAAACCACCCGTTCATATTATGTACTATTTAAAGGTAAACCATGAAAAAACAATTAGTGATGCTTTCTCTTGCATGTATCTCATTTGGCTCATTAGCAAGCAACCCGCACTACTTTTCAGCTGATAACAGTATTGAATCGAAGTTATGTAGCTTAAGTGCAAACGAAGGGTTTACCGCTGCACGTAAAGAAGCAGCAAAGCATGGCATTTCAATGTCACGTTTTTCAAAAAGCATTTTATGTAACGGTACTGACATTCGTGAAATTGCAAAAAAAGCACAATCACAAGAAGTAGCAAAAGCATCGATTGAAGTGTTTGCTAAAAATGAGCAAAAAGAAACTCAACTTTGCATCACTGCACTCAAAAAAGGTTTAACACCTGTGCGTGAAAAAATTGGCAACTTAAACACGTTAAAATGTAATGGCGAAGCAGTAACAGACTTCGTTAAGCGTTACCAAAACGCAGCTATCTAATAACGGCATTTTTGTTATTTGTAAAAAGCGCTCTTCGGAGCGCTTTTTTTATGAAAAAATTACAGCAACCTATGAAAAGCTTGCTAAATCATAGGCTTAACAGTAACTTAACTAGATTGTAAGTGCTTGATTTTAGTCAATAAGGCATTTTGGCATTCAACTTGAAATAGTCTAATTGAATCTAATCGACTACAAGGAAATGTCTTATGAAAAAGTTAACTTTAGCATCTACAATTTTAGCAGCACTAAGTCTTTCAGCATGTTCTGCAAGTAACTCTTTAGCAAAAATCGACAGCGATTTTGGCAGTCTAGATAATGACAATGACGGCTATATCTCTAAGGTAGAAGCTGACGATGATGCAATTTGGGAGCATTTTTCAAACATCGATACCAATATGGACGAGCAAATCAGCCGTACTGAATTTAATGCATATATGCAATTAAATACAGGCAAGGTGGCAGCTGATAGTGAGGTATCTGAATCAGCATTTAAAGCTGAAATCGCTAAATTTGACCTAATCGAAAATGACTTTAAATCGTTAGATAACGACAAAAATGGTTATGTTTCAATTGAAGAAGCCGATGACGACGATATCGCAAATCACTTTGGCTATATGGATAGCAACAAAGATAAGCGTATAAGCCGCACTGAGTTTGTTAATTACATTAGCAAATATGGCAGCGACGTTGCCGAAGATGATGCCCTTGAAATGGTTA
The DNA here is from genome assembly GCF_005887425.1 of Pseudoalteromonas sp. S2721. Lineage (NCBI taxonomy): Bacteria > Pseudomonadati > Pseudomonadota > Gammaproteobacteria > Alteromonadales > Pseudoalteromonadaceae > Pseudoalteromonas > Pseudoalteromonas sp. S2721. The sequence goes on along the minus strand of NZ_PNCZ01000001.1, from coordinate 23,830 downwards.
AAAATAGCTAATTTCAAAATTCATTTATAAATATCCCCCAAAGCCAGTGTTTTACACTGGCTTTTTTACAATAATTTTTCCAACCTTGGCCGACTTCTGTCATAATAGAGCGTTAGTGATTTAAAATGACCTTTAGTAGCAATGGCCACAAAACGTATCAGTGATGAACAGTTAGTCGAAATCATAGAAGCCGCGATTTTTGTTGCTGGAAAACCTGTGTCTAAACGTCATTTAAAAGAGACAGTATTAGCTGATTTAAGCGTATCTATGCCGCGCATTAATAATGCAATTGAACAAATTCAAACGCATTATCAAACCCGAGGCATTAAGCTTGTTGCAGTAGGCAGCGGTTACAGGTTTCAAGCCTGCGCTAGTTTAGCGCCTTGGCTGGCAAACTTATGGCAAGAGCGCGCACCTAAATACTCACGAGCACTACTAGAAACGTTATCCTTGATTGCCTATAGACAACCTATTACCCGTGGTGAAATTGAACAAGTACGGGGGGTCGCTGTTGGCTCAGGAATAATTAAAACCTTATTAGAAAGAGAGTGGGTTAGAGTTGTTGGCCATAAAGAGGTGCCCGGGCGCCCAGCGTTGTATGCCACAACATCCGCTTTCTTAGATTATTTTTCATTAGCTGGTTTAGATGAATTACCGCCGTTACCTGAACTTCAGGAGAGTAAAATCAACCAGCTATTGAGCGATCCTTCTGTGAGAGAACTATCTGAATGAGTAATGTAGAAACTGAAAAGTTACAAAAAGTATTAGCCCGTGCTGGCGTGGGTTCACGTCGTGAAATGGAAAAATACATCGATGCCAACCGCGTGAGCGTGAATGGTAAAGTGGCTCGTTTAGGCGACCGCGTAGAAGCAACCGATGTAATTCGTGTTGACGGTCACGTAGTGAAAATCGAAGACAAAGCCGACCGTATTTGTCGTGTGCTTATGTATAACAAACCAGAAGGTGAGTTATGTACGCGTAAAGACCCAGAAGGTCGTCGTACGGTATTTGACCGTTTACCACGTGTTGATGGCGAACGCTGGATTGCAGTTGGCCGATTAGATATTAATACCGCAGGTTTAATGCTGTTTACTAACGATGGTGAACTTGCTAACCGTTTAATGCACCCAAGCTACGAAGTAGAGCGTGAGTACTCAGCTCGTGTGTTTGGTGAAGTGACTAACGAAACGCTACGCACTCTAACAAAAGGCGTTGAGCTTGATGATGGTCCTGCGAAATTCTTAAACATCAAACCTATGGGTGGTGAAGGTATCAACCGTTGGTTCAATGTGACTTTAACAGAAGGTCGTAACCGCGAAGTTCGTCGTTTATGGCAATCACAAGATGTTGAAGTATCGCGTCTTATCCGTATTCGTTACGGTAAGTTAGAGCTTGATAAGCGTTTGCCACAAGGTGGTTGGGCTGAGCTTGATTTAGACACGGTTAACTATTTACGTAAAACAGTACAACTTGGCCGCGAAACGCAAACTAAGCTGTCGGTTATTCCTGAAAAGCGTAAAGACAAACGTGCTAAAATTAACCAAATCCGTAAAGCGGTTAAAAAGCACAATCAACGCGCTAAACAAACTAAGCGTCGTTAATCAGAAAATATAATTGTTTGCAGATAAACTAATTTATTTGCAAACAGGCATAAAAAAAGCAGCGATTTCGCTGCTTTTTTTGTTTCACAATGCTAATTAAGCATTTTCAACTGCTGTACGTGGGTCAACATATTCCATGTTGAAAGCTTCAGCTACTTCTTTATAAGTAACTTTACCTTTGATCACGTTTAAGCCTTTTAAGAAGTTTGCATCGTCAAGAAGCGCTTTCTTATAGCCTTTGTTAGCAAGGTTGATGATGAACGGTAATGTTGCATTGTTAAGTGCGAACGTAGAAGTACGTGGAACAGCACCTGGCATGTTAGCAACACAGTAGTGAACAACGTCATCAACGATATAAGTAGGATCAGCGTGAGTTGTCGCTTTAGACGTTGCGATACAACCACCTTGGTCGATTGCAACGTCAACGATTGCAGAACCAGGCTTCATTGCTTTGATGTGCTCAGCTGTCACTAGTTTAGGCGCTGCTGCACCTGGGATTAGTACGCCACCGATCACAAGGTCAGCTTCTAGTACGTGTTTTTCGAGTGCGTCAGCAGTAGAGTAGATAGCTTTAACTTTATTACCGAACTGTGCGTCTAATGCACGTAGTACGTCGATGTTACGGTCAAGAACAACAACGTCAGCACCTAGGCCAACAGCCATTTGCGCTGCGCTACGACCAACCATGCCGCCGCCGATAACAACAACTTTAGCTGGCTCAACACCTGGTACACCACCAAGTAACATACCACGACCGTGGTTTGATTTTTCAAGCGCTTGTGCACCAGCTTGGATAGACATACGACCAGCAACTTCACTCATAGGAGCTAGAAGAGGTAAACCGCCACGTGAATCAGTTACTGTTTCGTAAGCGATACACACTGCGCCACTTTTAACTAGGTCTTCAGTTTGTGGAAGATCCGGTGCTAAGTGAAGGTAAGTAAATAGAATTTGGTCTTCGCGTAACATTGCACGCTCAACAGCTTGTGGCTCTTTTACTTTAACGATCATTTCAGCTTTAGCAAAAACGTCCGCTGCTGTTGGTAAAATTTCAGCACCAGCTGCAACATAATCTTCGTTAGTGAAGCCAATGCCCATACCAGCATCAGTTTCAACAAACACTTGGTGGCCATGGTTTACTAGTTCACGAACACTCGCAGGAACCATACCTACACGGTATTCATGGTTTTTGATTTCTTTAGGTACACCAATAATCATAGTTTTTCGCCTTAATAGAACGGGATAAAATTTTTGACTATTATATTCATGACCAGCCAGTGTGTCTCACCTTTTTTAAGTGCTATTCTAGTGATATAATCTAAAAATATATTTTAAACAGTGCAAAACTCTGGTTTGGCTTATGCATCAATTACTCGACAGAATAGACCGTAAAATTTTAATGGAATTACAGCTCGATGGTCGGATCTCTAACGTAGAGCTGGCAAGGCGTGTAGGATTAAGTGCCACCCCTTGTTTGGAGCGGGTAAAAAAGCTCGAAAGAGAGGGGTATATACTCGGATATAAAGCGGTAGTGGATCCTGCTAAACTTGGCCAAGGTTTGTCGGTTTATGTAGAAGTAACCATCACTAAAACCTCACCAGATGTTTTCGAAGAATTTAACGCTGCAGTTAAAAAGCACGACGAAATAATCGAATGCCATCTAGTATCGGGTAATTTCGACTTTCTATTAAAAACACGTGTAAATGATATGTCGGAATATCGAAATGTACTGGGTGATATTCTACTAAAACTACCAAATGTCAGTGAAAGCCGAACTTATGTGGTAATGGAAGAAGTAAAAGGTGAAGAAGGGGTCATTATTCGCCCATATATTGCCTAAACTGTTAAAATATACATTGAGTAACAAAAACTTGTTCATTATCAGTCCATCAAGGCTAAGATAAAGTGCATCAAACGGCATTTCCTGCTAAGGTATTTCACTGCTAATCGATCAGTAAAGAATAATAAGGAATAGGGAGCTATGCGCCTAAATGGTGTTCAAAGACTGTTAGAAACGGGGCTAATCATCAGCACCTTTGCTGCAGTATTTATTTTATGTGCATTAATCAGTTTTGATCCTGCGGACCCTTCATGGTCGCAAACCGGTGAATTTGTTAATGTTAAGAATATTACCGGCACAGCGGGAGCTTGGGTTGCAGATATCCTATTACTCACTTTTGGCTGGCTTGCTTATTTAGTGCCTGTTGCTATTCAATTGTTCGGTTATTTATTATTTAAACAACCACACCGTATTTTCCAGCTTGATTACACCACGCTTGCCTTACGTGTCATTGGTTTTGCGCTGTTTATTACTTCAGCGACTGCCATCAGCAGCATTAATTTTGATGATATTTATAACTTCTCATCTGGTGGGGTAGTGGGGGATGTTATTGCGACAGCAATGATGCCAACCTTTAATTTTACTGGCACCTCAATTTTACTACTGTGTTTTTTCTTTGCCGGTTTAACCCTATTAACCGGTATTTCGTGGGTGCAATTTGTCGATTTTGTCGGCAAGTGGGTAATGAAAGCATTTTACTTTTTACGTGAGCAATTTTCTGCTTGGTTACATCGTGAAAAAGAAGCTGTTAAAGATATTGCCACGACAGAGCCAGACGCTAACTTTGTAGAGCCAGAAAACGAGCCAGCAATTAGCTTTAATGATGCAGATGAAGAAGAATCAAAGCCTACTAAGCCTAAGCAAAAGCCTGCTGAAAAAGCCGATGATGATTTTAAAGGCTTTGATGAACTAGACGATATTCTTGACCAAGAAATTGGTTTTAGTGCCCTTGATGATGAATCATTCGATACCGTATCGGCACTGAATGCGCTTGATCAGAGCCCAGTTGTTGAGCCAGAAAAACCTGTTACAACGGTTGTTTCGCCTGCGCGCCCTATGCCTAAGCCAAAACCTGCGTATCAGCCACCGCCAACGGCAAAAGAAAAGTTCGAAGCACTGCTTGAAGAGCAGCCGCCTGCAAACCCGTTACCGTCTCTTGATTTATTAGACCGCCCAGACAAAGCGAAAAACCCATTATCTCAAGAAGAGCTTGATGGTATTTCGCGTCTAGTTGAAACCAAATTACTTGATTTTAACATTCAAGCTGCGGTTGTGGGTGTGTACCCAGGTCCGGTTGTAACGCGCTTTGAGCTTGATTTAGCGCCGGGTATTAAAGTTGCTAAAATCACTGGCCTAGCGAAAGATTTAGCACGCTCACTGTCTGCTGTAAGCGTACGTGTAGTAGAAGTTATTCCGGGTAAAACCTATGTTGGTTTAGAGCTGCCAAACAAACACCGTGAAATAGTGCGTTTAAGTGAAGTGATTAACGCACCTAAGTTTGAATCAAACCCATCACCACTGACTATGGTGTTAGGTAAAGACATTGCTGGCGAGCCGGTATGCGCTGACCTTGGCAAAATGCCACATTTACTTGTTGCGGGTACCACAGGTTCAGGTAAGTCAGTGGGCGTTAATGTAATGATATTAAGCTTACTGTACAAATCGGGCCCTGATGATGTTCGTATGATCATGATCGACCCGAAAATGCTTGAACTTTCTGTGTACGAAGGTATCCCACATTTATTATGTGAAGTTGTTACCGATATGAAAGAAGCTGCCAATGCATTGCGTTGGTGTGTAGGCGAAATGGAACGTCGTTATAAGCTTATGTCGGCACTTGGTGTGCGTAATTTAAAAGGTTACAACCAAAAAGTGTTGGATGCCAAAGAAGCGGGCCAACCGATTCTAGATCCACTGTTTAAAGACACCGACGGTATGGCCGATGGCCCTGAAGAGCTAGATAAACTACCAAGTATTGTGGTGGTCATTGACGAATTTGCCGACATGATGATGATCGTGGGTAAAAAAGTGGAAGAGCTGATTGCACGTATCGCGCAAAAAGCCCGTGCTGCAGGTATTCACTTAGTGCTAGCAACACAGCGCCCATCGGTTGACGTTATTACAGGTTTGATTAAGGCGAATATTCCAACCCGTATGGCGTTCCAAGTTTCAAGTAAAATTGACTCGCGTACCATTTTAGATCAGCAAGGTGCTGAAAACTTACTTGGTATGGGTGACATGCTTTACTTACCGCCGGGTACCAGTGTACCTGTGCGTGTACATGGCGCGTTTGTTGACGACCACGAAGTTCATGCAGTTGTAGACGATTGGAAAAAACGTGGCAAACCAAATTATATTGATGAAATTTTAAGTGGCGATGCCACAGAAGAAATTTTACTACCAGGAGAAACCAGTGAAGACGGTGATGAAGAGTCAGATCCGCTTTACGATGAAGCAGTATCATTTGTAATTGAAACCGGCAAAGTGTCGGTATCGAGTGTACAGCGTAAGCTTCGTGTAGGTTATAACCGCGCAGCACGCTTAGTTGAACAAATGGAAACATCAGGCATTGTTAGCGCACCAGGACATAACGGTGCCCGCGAAGTCTTAGTGCCAAATGGTGGAGCAAATTAATGAAAAAAATTAAATACCTAGCCCTAATTATGGGTTGTTTATTAAGCGGTCAAAGTTTTGCAGACGACAGCGAAGCGTTGCAACAACAACTGGCCGCGATTAAAAGTTTTAAAGCAGAGTTTTCACAGCAGGTTACCGATTCGCAAGGCGAAGCTATCATGCAAGGTGAGGGGAATATAGCCCTTCAGCAACCTATGATGATCCGCTGGCAACAGCAAAGCCCAGACGATACTTTGTTTGTATCAAATGGCGACAAAACGTATTACTTCGACAGCTTTGCTGAGCAAGTAACAATTATGAATACTCACAGCCTGATTGATTCAACACCGTTTGTATTGTTGACCTCAAAAGATCCAGAGCAGTGGGCTAAATACCAAGTTGTGGCAACTGATGCAGGCTTTAGTGTCACACCAAACAAAGGCGTTGAGAGCCAAGTTGAAAAGTTAGACATTAGCTTTAACGCTAAAGAACAAGGTCTAGCATCACTGACAGTATTAGATACCTCTGGTCAGCAGTCTTTATTTACCTTTAAAGATGCCAAAGTAAACGAAGCACTTGCAACTCAAACCTTTGAATTTACCATTCCAGAAGGCGTTGAAGTTGACGACCAAAGCCAAGGTGATTAAGGCTTGAGTAATCTCGGATTTAATTTTGGTCCTGATGTGCGCCCACTTGCGGCGCGCATGCGACCCGAAACACTCAATGACTACATAGGTCAGCAGCACCTTTTAAGCCCCGATAAACCTCTTTACCAAGCCATTCTTGCAGGCAGATGCCACAGCCTCATTTTGTGGGGGCCGCCAGGCGTTGGTAAAACCACATTAGCGCAGATTATTGCAAACCATGCCGATGCCAGCCTTATTCAAATGTCGGCAGTCACAGCAGGTGTCAAAGACATTCGTGAGGCCGTAAGCGAAGCAAAAGCAAACCTTGCTGGGCGAGGGCAGCGCACCTTATTATTCGTAGACGAAGTGCATCGCTTTAATAAATCTCAGCAAGATGCATTTTTACCGCATATTGAAGACGGTACTTTTATTTTTGTTGGCGCGACCACCGAAAACCCATCATTTGCACTTAATAACGCGATACTGTCTCGTGCTCGTGTATATGTTTTAAAAGGACTTGAGCAAACTGATTTATTTAACGTAATTGAGCGCGCCTTACGTGAAGACGTAGAGCTCAGCCAAAAAAATATAGATATTGCCGATAACGCTAAGCAAGCGCTTTGCCAAGCAAGTGATGGCGATGCGCGTAAAGTGCTTAACCTGTTAGAACAAGCGGTTGACTTAACCACTGAGCAGCAGGGCAAATACCTTGTTGATCAACATGTGTTAAGCCAAGTTTTACCAACTCACTTAGCCAAGTACGACAAAGGCGGCGATGAGTTCTACGACTTGATTTCAGCGTTTCATAAGTCAGTGCGAGGTAGTTCACCTGATGGCGCTTTATATTGGTATTGCCGTATTTTAGCTGGCGGCGGTGACCCACTTTATGTAGCTCGGCGTTTATTAGCGATTGCTACAGAAGATATCGGTAATGCCGACCCGCGAGCAATGGAAGTCGCACTCAATGCGTGGGATATTTTTCAACGCGTTGGCCCAAGTGAAGGTGAGCGCGCTATTGCACAAGCCACCATTTATTTAGCCAGTGCCCCGAAAAGTAACGCTGTGTATATGGCGTTTAATCAAGCAATGCAAGATGCTAAAAATGAGCCGAGCCATCCGGTGCCAGAGCATCTACGTAATGCACCAACCAGCTTAATGAAAGACTTAGGTTATGGCGCTGAATATCGGTATGCACACAATGAGGAAGGTGCGTTTGCAGCAGGCGAAAAGTATTTCCCTGAGGCAATTAATGATCGCCAGTATTACTTCCCAACCGACCGCGGGCTTGAACAAAAAATAAAACAAAAGCTGGACTATTTAACCCAGCGCAACGAGCAAAGTGATATTAAACGTTATGAATAGTTTGAAACTTTACATGATGATTGCAATGGGTGGCGCTTCAGGGGCATGTTTACGTTATTTTCTTAGCGAAACCATGCTAAAACTGCTCGGTAGGGGATTCCCTTTTGGCACGTTGACAGTTAATATTCTTGGTTCATTGTTAATGGGCATTTTATACGGCTTGATTGAAAAAGAAATAATCGCTGTTAGCCCCGCTAAAACCTTAATTGGTATTGGCTTTTTAGGTGCATTGACCACCTTTTCAACATTCTCAATGGATTCGTTGTTGCTCTTGCAACAAGGTCACTTTTTTAAAATGGCCCTCAATATCACCTTAAACGTGGTGGTGTGTATATTTATGGCTTGGCTGGGCCTTCAGCTGGTAATGCAAAAAGGTTAAAAATCGAACATGTTAGATTCTAAATATTTACGTCAAGATATCGAACAAGCGGCTGCACGTTTAGCATCACGCGGTTACGAACTTGATACTGCAGCGGTAACTGCACTTGAAGAAAAACGCAAAACATTACAAGTAAAAACGCAAGAACTTCAAAGCGAGCGTAATGCAAGTTCCAAAGCTATCGGCCAAGCAAAAGCGAAAGGCGAGCACGAAAAAGCACAACAGCTGCTTGATTCAGTAAGTAACCTTGGCGATCAACTAGACAGCGTAAAAGCAGAGCAAGACGCAGTACTTGAAGAGCTTAAGCAAATTGCACTTGCTATTCCAAACTTACCTGATGAGTCTGTTCCTGTAGGTGAAGACGAAGATCAAAACGTTGAAATTTCAACCTGGGGTACGCCTAAGTCATACGACTTTGAAGTAAAAGATCACGTTGATGTTGGTCAAGACGTAAACGGCCTAGACTTTGAAATGGGCGTTAAAATCAGTGGCGCGCGTTTCACTGTTATGCGTGGTCAAGTTGCACGTATGCACCGTGCTCTAACGCAGTTCATGCTTGATACGCACACAGAGCAAAACGGCTATACAGAAATGTATGTGCCTTACCTAGTTAATAGCGCAAGCTTATACGGCACTAGCCAATTACCTAAGTTTGCTGGTGACTTATTCCACACATTAGGTTTAGTGGATGACGACGGTCAGCAACAACCAGGTTTTAGCTTAATTCCTACAGCTGAAGTACCGCTTACGAACAGTGCTCGTGACGAAATTTACGACGAAAGCGACTTACCAATTCGTTTAACAGCGCATACGCCTTGTTTCCGTAGTGAAGCAGGTAGCTATGGCCGTGATACACGTGGTCTTATTCGTCAGCACCAATTCGACAAAGTTGAATTAGTACAACTAGTAAAACCAGAAGATTCAATGCAAGCGCTAGAAGAGCTAACAGGTCACGCTGAGCAAATCTTACAAGCATTAGAACTTCCATACCGTAAAGTGATTTTATGTACGGGTGATATGGGCTTTGGTGCAGCAAAAACTTATGATTTAGAAGTATGGTTACCTGCACAAAACACTTATCGTGAAATCTCATCATGTTCAAACATGGTTGATTTCCAAGCGCGTCGTATGCAAGCGCGTTTCCGTCGTCAAGGTGAGAAAAAGCCAGAGCTACTTCATACATTAAATGGTTCAGGCTTAGCAGTTGGTCGTACACTGGTAGCAATCTTAGAGAACTATCAACAAGCTGACGGCTCGATTGTTGTACCAGAAGTATTGCGCCCTTACATGGGTGGCTTAGAAGTTATTAAATAACGTTTAAGTTAATAACGTTTTAAAAACCGTATTTTGATCAGAAAATACGGTTTTTTTATGCCTAGCATTAATAATAATTGCGGTACACAGTATTTTTAGTAGACTAAAAAAAGTACTACAAGTTTAAAAACTAAACTACATAGTATTTTATTAAAATACACGAAGGACTGCTGTTATGAAAAGACTACTCGCCGTAGCATCCGCTGCTTTATATTTAGCAAGCTCTGTCGCTTTTGCTAAAGACAAACCCAATATTCTAATTATATTCCCCGATGATGTTGGCTGGCAAAATGTAAGTGCTTATGGACTTGGTACCATGGGTTATAAAACGCCAAACATCGATAAACTTGCCCACGAAGGCGCAATGTTTACCGATCATTACGCGCAACCATCGTGTACTGCAGGGCGCGCTGCACTTATTACAGGTCAATATCCAATTCGTAGTGGCATGACAACGGTGGGCCGACCAGGCGCTGAGCTTGGTTTAAAAGCGGGTTCTTATACCCTTGCTGAGGTTTTAAAAGAGCAAGGTTATGCAACGGGGCAGTTTGGTAAAAATCACTTAGGTGATCGCAACGAGCACTTACCAACCGTGCATGGCTTTGATGAGTTTTTCGGGAATTTATATCACTTAAATACCCAAGAAGAGTTTGAGCAACGTGATTACCCGAAAGATCCTGAATTCTTCAAAAAATATGGTACGCGAGGCGTTTTACATACTTACGCCACAAATGTAGATGACAAAACTGTTGATCCACGTTTTGGCAAAGTGGGTAAGCAAAAAATTAAAGATACTGGTCAGCTTTCTCGTGAGCGTATGAAAACCGTTGATAAAGAGTTTATGGACGCAAGCATAGACTTTATTAAACGAGCGAAAAAAGCAGATAAACCTTTCTTTGTTTGGTTTAACCCAAGCCGAATGCATATGTACACGCGTTTAAGTGATGAGAGCCGTTATTTAGCAGAAGAATACACCACAGAGCATGATTTATACGGCAGTGGTCTGATTGAACATGATCAACAAGTGGGCGAGTTAATGGCTGCACTAGATGATATGGGTGTGCTTGATAACACTATTGTTGTTTATTCTACAGATAATGGCCCGGAGCACAGTGCTCGATTACATGGTGGTACAACGCCTTTCCGTGGTGAGAAAATGACGACCTATGAAGGTGGTGTACGTGTGCCTATGATTGTTCGCTGGCCAGGTAAAGTACCTGCAAATACAGTATTAAACGGTATTCAATCGCACATGGATATTTACACAACGCTAGCTGCAGCAGCAGGTGAACCAAATATCGCGAAAAAAGCACTGAAAGAGCATAAGCAACCGATTGACGGCGTAAATAACCTGAATTACTGGCTTGGCAAAACTGACCAAAGCGCCCGTGATCACTTTTTCTACTATTACGAATCAAGTATAAAAGCGATTCGCTACAAGCAATGGAAGCTGCACTTTGAAACGAGCGAAAATTATTATGCTCCTTATGAAAAGCAAAAGTTCCCAATTTTCTATAACATACGTATGGATCCGTTTGAAAGCTTTGATGGTTTAACCGACCGCTCAGACATAGTGCAAGCTAAGCAATGGCTGAATGAGCCTGTGCAACATCTACTTGGCGAACACATAAAATCGCTATCAGAGTATCCACCACTGCAAAAAGCAGCAAGCTTCGACTTTAGCCAGCTAATGGAACAGTTGATGTCTGGAAAGCAGTAACTCTCAATAAAACAATTTATTGGCTTGTTAATTAAATAAATAGCCGCATCGGGAAGCAAATAAGCTAACCATGCGGCTTTTTGCTTTTGGCTAGAAGACAAGTGATAGTAAAGCTAAAGTCGATCTAAACTCGAACAACCAACGTATTCAAAGCATTAAGTTAATAGTGTGAAGTAATATGAGTGATAAACAAAAGTCTGTTCCAACATCACGCTTAGCACGAGCGGCTCGGCTTGGTTCTTTAGCAGGTAAAGTTGCGAGTAATATGCTGTTTGAAGGCACAAAAGCATGGGCGACCGGCAAGCAAACATCGCGACAAGAGTTATTGTTACAGCCAAAAAATATTCAGCGCTTTGCTGAGCAGCTAGCAAATCTTCGCGGGGCTGCAATGAAATTGGGGCAGCTGTTATCCATGGATAGTGGCGAATTACTTACTCCTGAGCTGTCAGCAACTTTAGCAAGGCTACGTTCAGAAGCGACGCCCATGCCACAAAAGCAGCTAGTTAAAGTAATGCGAGAGCATTGGGGCGATGCGTGGCTAGAACAATTATCGCATTTTGAACTCAGACCATTTGCTGCGGCATCAATAGGGCAAGTGCATATTGCTTATCGAGAATCGGGCGAAAAGTTAGCAGTTAAAGTGCAATACCCCGGTATTGCAAAAGGCATTGCCAGTGATGTTGATAACTTAGCTTACCTTCTCAAGCTCAGTGGCTTATTACCCAAAGAGGTAGAAATACAGCCTCTTATCGAGGAAGCAAAACAGCAGCTTATAAACGAAGCTGACTACGAATTAGAAGCGAGTTTTTTAAAACGCTACAGCGAGTGTTTAAAGGGTGATGACAATTACCTTATTCCAAATGTGGTTGATTCGCTTAGTTCTTCTCAAGTTTTAGTCATGAGCTTTGTTGAAGGGCAAGAGCTAGATGAACTGGCAAGCACTGAGCAAGCGCTGCGTAATAAAGCGGTTGAACAGTTACTCAGCCTATTTTTACGTGAATTATTTAGCTTTAAACTAGTTCAAACAGATCCAAACTTTGCTAATTATCAATATCAAATCGACAATCAACGCTTAGTGCTTTTAGACTTTGGTGCCACCCGTGAACTACCTCAGCATATTAGTGCTGGTTACTTACAGTTATTATCTGCTGCGATTAATAATGATAGGGCAAGCGTTGCAACAGCTGCACAGCAAATTGGCTATTTTCAACAAGGGCTTGCTCAAGAATATATAGATAATGTCGTTGATATATTTCTACTCGCCTGCGAACCACTGCGCCACCAAGATGAGTATGATTTTGCAAATAGCGACTTACCAAAACGCATTAAAGAACTCGGCCTAAAAATGAGCACCGCCTCAGAGCATTGGCACGCACCACCCGTAGATGCCTTGTTCGTTCACAGAAAGCTAGCAGGCCTGTTTTTAATCGCTGCAAAGCTAGGCGCAAAAGTGAATGTGAACAGTATTTTTAAGGAGTTTGAAGTACAGATGGATAAGTAATTGAACGGGAATTTGGGGTAACTTATTTCTGCCCCAAGATGAGCGACGAGCGCATTTTCTTTTTTCTGAATATATTTAAGTACCAATAAAAAATTAGAGTTGGCTATGCCTTAAGTTATTTGTTACTAATAGACTTATTAATACATGCGCGTAACATCGGCAGAAAAATGCGCGACGAGCGAACTATAAAATTGTTAGGGCAATTATGTAAGTTTGGAGGAAATATGGCAGTAAAAGTTAATCAGGTAGAGTTGCTGAAAGAGTATTTTTTTGGTGTTGTCGAACGGTCAGAACACCATGCTCCTAATGTGAGCGAAGTGATTTATCCGCTACTTGGTTTGATTGTTTTGAAAATGGATGATAAATCCGACATACAAGTTAGAGGCAGTCAAGGTGCCACTGGAAATATCTTGTGGTTTACTACGAATTCACAGAAGTATGCTTTCCGTTACGAGCATGATGATGACACTATTGAAATTCGAAAAGACAGTTTTAAAGGTGACATGGTAGCTAAAGTAAATAACTCAACTACGATAGCAGATCTTAAAGGTATTTTTGCTAGTCTTTAGCATAGCCCTAACAAACGCTTTAAGACGGATTCGCAACGCTCGGCGGTTTTGGTTTGAATCGGCTTTTGTGCTTACGGTGCAATAATTGAGTGCTGTGGATGCGTTGCTCACCACTTAAGCGGGTGTTATGTTTCTATGGAGGGGGAAGTGTCTACTAGGTTAATTATATTCTTATTCTTATTTTATCCAGCCGCTTTATACGCAAAAATTGGACCTGTAACTTGGGAAAGTTTAGTTGATGGTTCTGAAATAGTTGCTTTAGTAAAAATTAAGAATATCGAAGTAGTCGATGATGGTCATGGGACGACAAAGGTATTAATAGTTGATTTATTAAAAGGCTCTCAAAGTTCTAATGAAATTAATGTAAGTTGGCATTTAAGCACTGTTAGTAGTGCCTTATATGATATTCATGGTTACCACCTTTTATTTTTAAAAAAGACTGAAGATGGCAAATATAAGCAATCAGTAATAGGTAGATCGTTTTGGAAACTTTATGGTCGAAACAGAGAAAATTTGACTATCAGTCTAGAAACAGAGGATCCTCGCTTATCTACGATTATAGAATTACCGAGTGAATTTTATAAAATTGAGTCAGTACCAGTTAGGAATTGTACAATAGGCTATATAGATTCACGTATAGTTAGTTACAAGAAATTAAAAGAGTACTTTAATCAATAAACATAACATGCTAAGTCAACAGGACAATTTTAAGCTGGCTCCCGTCGCTGCGCTCCTAATTTTAGCCAGCTTAAAAGTTGCTTCTGCTTGAGGCGTTACCGAATAAATACTCTAACTCATTTTTGTCCAGAAATGAGTTAACTCAAATACCCTAAATATCAATTCTCAGGGATAGCTAGACATAGAGATTGGCTTAAAATAAGAGTTAATTGATTTCCATACTCTACAGTACGCGCATATATTTAAGAAAATGTGCGACGAGCGCATTTTCTTTTTCTGAATATCTTTAGTACTAATAGAAAAATTATAGTTGGTGATGCTTTAAGTTATTTGTTACTAATAGACTTATTTATACATGCGTGTAACATCGGCAGAAAGATGCGGCACGAGCGCACTATAAAATTGTTATATACCAAGGGAAATATGGTTCAACATTCTAACTCTGTTCAAATAATGGCTTATATTTGTGGAGTCATACTTTTGCCTGTTTATGCACTAGGTCCTTTATCTATGATTTACTTATCAAGCAATAGAATTGCGGATGGTGATTGGCAAACTTTAACTTTTTTATTTTTCTTATGTAGCGCTTTGGTTTATTTTTGTGGCAAATATTTCTTTCTATTGGTTCGTTTCCTTCGGAGTTTAAAGTTTAGTTTTACGTTCGATTCTAAAGGAATCGTTCTATGTAAAAACGGGCAATCATCATTCCATGCTTGGAGTGATTTAAAAAACTCGAAAGAATATGCTAATTGCCAAATGTATTGTTTAGTCGACTCAAATGGAGAGCACTTATTTTTTATTTGGGAGTATGCTGACAACTACCAAGAATTCCGAGATGCGGCTCTGGTACATATTGCTATATAGCATGTCAATTATGTGTGGGACGTCTAAAGTTTGGCTGGCGCTCATTCCTCGCTATAATTTTAGCCTGTTTAATCCGCCCATTATGCGGGCTTTGGCTCTAATAGGTCGGTGATGGATATACCAATTGAAGATGAATTAAAATCTATTTGTATTGAGATAGTTAACCAAGACTACTCAACTCATCAATGGCTTGAAATAGAGTCGAGCGATATGTTTCAGTCTCCATCGTTTGTTGGTGGCTTTGACGCTGATGAATTGGAGTTCTGCTTTAGTTATTTCTATGAGAATAGCACTGAATTTTGGTTTCAGTTTACTTTAGACCAAGCAAAATCAATTTCAAAAGGTGAAAGCGTTAAGTTGTCTGGCTTAAAATCTGAATAAAACTACATAACAAGTGCCCAAACCAAAGGACACAAAACAGCAGGCTTGTGCTCCTTCGTCGCCAATTTTAGCCTGCTATTTTGTGCCGTTTACGGCAAGCGTTATATTGCAAGGAGAGCTATGCGTAATCTAATCATTATTTTAGTCGCTTCGGCACTAATATCTTGCGTTGGAATTCCTGCTGAAATTTTAAAATCCAAATCAGCTGAGTATCAATTTCCTATTCTGCCTAGTACCGAAAGTACAATCGTATATCTAATATCTCCGGTTGCATACCAAGAACCGAGTGCGTACCAACAAGTAAAAGTTAACGGCATTAATAGTAAGCTATATTTTGGAGCCTACAGTTCAATTACATTAGCCGAAGATTCAACTATACAATATCGCTTCAATCACAATTCAAACTTGGTTGATGCTGGTCAATGGAATCAACTTAAAATAGCAGCTAATAAAAATGAGCTATTTTATGTATTAAAGAATGGTTTATTTACTCAAGTATCTAAAGAGCAAGCTGTCGCTCACATTGTAACCATTGAATATCGGTATTGTGAATATAAACCAAAGCCTTGTGAGCCAATGGTTTACAATGAAATATAACAATCGCATTAAGGGTGGGCGCAAAAAGCTTGGCTGCGCTCATTCTTCGCTTAGTATAACCAAGCTTTATTTCGCCACTTATGCGGGCGTTATTTGGCTTTCAGGGAATGTAGTCGATGGAAGATGAATGGAAGAAATATCTCAATCAAGTTGAGCTTGAAGAGGTAGAGGCTATCAAGGTTAACTTTAGTAACTTTGAACGTTACATATCAGATAATGAAACAACCGCTACCCAGTTTAAAAGAGATAAGGTTGAATACAGCAAACGTTTGAAGCCTTATATTGAATTAGCAATGGCGCGTAAAAACTCACCTGATATACGGAAATTCAGGCATTTTCACATTAGAGTGTTATCAAAAATATGGGACATTCTCTTAGGTGGCTTAATATTTTCATTACTAATAATTGTTGGTTTTGGTTTAGCTAAGTAGCCATATAACTAGACAATGAATCAGATTCACCAAGGCATGTCATGCCATTTGCTGAGCAAATCGCCCGCCAGCTTTTGGTTCACTTATTATTGGGGCGTTATGTAACTAAAGAAAGTGAAAGCTCCGAGTCAAACTAAAGAATTAAGAGAACTCATAAAAGATGCACGTTGGGGTATCTGGCTTTTTGTCGGGCTTAATTTACTTGTTTTAACTTTCTTCTTGTTAGATGGCATTTACAACGAATTTGTTTTTGTACTTCTTTTTATTCAAGTATTACTTTTAGTGGTGTGGTTCTTACCTGTATTTTGCTATCAAGTATTTTACAAAAAGTTGAGAGTAAAACTTGCTGTATACAAAGCGTTAGCCTCCTATAAAGAAGCTGTAAGTCATTTTTCGTGGTAACGTTACATAACAAACGAATTAATAATGGACGTCTCACGCTTGGCTGGCGCTCATTCTTCGCTAAGTATAGCCAAGCTAATCCGCCCATTATTCGGGCGTTACTGATTAAATACTCTAACGTGTTTTTGTCCAAAAGCGTGTTAGAGTGGCCGTCTGCTTCTCGCTCAAACCTATCAGTCAGGAGCATTTCTAACCTAATTGCTAAAAGCAAAAGGTCATGTATAAGTTGTTATAATTCATTGCCCGTCTATTACACATTATTTATCTGAAATGCTTTTATAAAATTCTATCTTTGGGAAGGTAACAAAGATGCCATTAGCTGTCTTCCTATATATCCCCCCAATCAACACATAATCTAACCTAAAAATTAGAAAATAAATTTAGTTAACTATGGTGCGATAAATGTGCGATATGAATAAAGGAATCTATGTTTAAGGTGCGATAAAATAAATAGATAAGTTCAGTAACTTATTGAATAGAGTGTAGAAAAATGGTCGGCATAGCAGGATTTGAACCTGCGACCCCTGACACCCCATGACAGTGCGCTACCAAGCTGCGCTATATGCCGACGTTGCAAGCCATAGTACGGCTTTTTTTATAAAAATCAATATCCCCGCAGTTCGATTGCCTGTTTATTGTTCAGGTAATCCACATTAAATCAATGGGCTAGAGTTTAGTCTAGCCAATCGTTGATCGTTTTGTACATAAAGTCGCGTATTAATGGTTGAGCATCGGCATTAGGGTGCAAGTTATCGTTTTGCATAAGTTCAGGGCGGCCTGCAATGCGAAGCATGAAAAAGGGCATGAGCTCAGAATCTGTTTCATCGGCAATGGTTTTAAAGCTATCGGTGAAAAGTTTGGTATAACGCGGGCCATAGTTTGGTGGAATTTGTACTTCCATTACGGCGGTTTTCGCCCCAATTTTTTGGCTTTTTGCAATTAAATCACGTAAGTTAGCTTGCAGGCGTTTAATAGGGAAACCTCGTAAACCATCGTTTCCGCCAAGCTCAATGAGTACATGAGTGGGTTCAAATTCGCTCAGTAACGCGTCGAGTCGCCTTAGAGCACCGCCTGTGGTTTCACCGCTAATACTGGCGTTTACTAGGTATACAGATTGGTCTTTTTCATCGTACTTATCTTGTAACAATTTAACCCAGCCTTGCTCTTGTTTAAGACCGTAAGCGGCGCTTAAACTGTCACCTAGAATTAAAATTGTGTTGTCAGCTGCTGCCGTAAGTGGTTTGATTACTAACAGTAAAACGAATATAAAACGTAGGATTGGATGCATCATATGTCAGCGCTTTCTCAATTAAACATCATTCAAGTTAAAGGACTTTCTAAAACGGTCACCACGGTTGAGGGCGACCTGACCATCCTCAGTGACATCAGCTTTAATGTCAAGTCGGGTGACTCAGTTGCAGTGGTAGGCACCTCTGGTTCGGGTAAGTCTACTTTATTAAGTTTATTAGCAGGCCTTGACCAATCAACGGGCGGTAGTATTCATTTAGATGGAGCCGCATTACACGAATTAGATGAAGAAGCACGCGCAGCACTTCGCGCTGAAAAAGTAGGTTTTGTATTTCAGTCTTTTATGCTTGTACAAAGCTTAACAGCCCTTGAAAACGTAATGCTTCCCGCTGAACTTGCAGGAAGCAAAGACGCTAAACAACAAGCCCTAGAGCTACTTGAAAAAGTAGGCTTAAGCCATCGTGTTGGTCATTACCCGTCGCAATTGTCTGGTGGTGAGCAGCAACGTGTAGCAATTGCGCGTGCATTTATAGGCACACCGAAAATCTTATTTGCCGATGAACCATCAGCAAACCTTGATAGCAAAAACGGTAAGTTAATTGAGTCTCTATTATTTGAGCTAAATAAAGAGCACGGCACGACACTTATTTTAGTAACCCATGATGAGCAGCTTGCACAAAAGTGCCAGCAAATTTTACATATTGAAGCAGGGCAGCTAGTAACTGTTAAAGAAAACGAAGGAGTGCAAGCGAATGTGGGCTAAATTAGCACTAAAACTGTTTTCACGTGAGTTTAAGCGTGGCGAATTAACAGTGATCAGTGCAGCAATAGCCTTAGCTGTGCTCACTGTTTTAACATTGTCTATGGTTACCGACCGCATTGGTCAAAGTATTGAAGAAAAAAGCAGTGCCTTTATTGCCGCTGATCGCGTTTTAGCAAGTAACCATGCTTTACCTGTTGAGTTTTTAGAACAAGCTAACCAAGAAAACTTACGCACCGCTAAAATAACTTACTTCGACACCATGTTATTTGCCGGTGACGAAATGCAACTTGGCTCGGTTAAAGCGGTATCAAACACCTATCCGTTAAAAGGCGAGTTAAAAGTAAAAACTAGCCTGACTGGTCAACCACAAGTAACAAACGACATCCCTAGTCGTGGTGAAGTATGGTTAAGTGAATCTGTGTTTTATGCGCTAAACATTAAAGTGGGCGATAAAGTAGAGCTTGGTGCTGCTACGTTTACGGCTAGTCATGTTGTAGCCGAAGAGCCTGATGCACCGTTTAATGTGTTCTCGAGCAGCCAGCGAATCTTAATTAATGAAGCAGACATTGCTGTTACAGAGGTAATTCAGCCGGGCAGCCGGGTGTTTTACCGCCAACTTTATGCTGGCGACAAAGACAATTTAGATACCTTCTATGCGTGGTTAAAACCACAGATGAAAGAAAACCAGCGTTGGTATGGTGTTAAAGACCGCCAGTCACCTATTTCTAATAGTTTAAATCGTGCCGAGAGTTACTTATTGTTAGCTGGTTTGCTAGGCATTATTTTAGCAGCTGTTGCTATTGCGGTATCGGCAAAACGTTATTGTGAGCGTCAGTACGACCCAGTTGCTATGATGAAAACGCTTGGCGGTAGCCGCGCTATGATCCGTAAAATCTATTTATTACATTTGAGCCTTGTGTGTTCAATGTCGGTGATTGTCGGTTTATTGATTGGTTATGGTTTACAAGCGGTTGCCACGGATTATTTGGCACAAACCATGGGCACAGCACTGCCGAGCGCATCGGCAAAACCTTGGATTATTGCGATCAGCACAGGTGTGATTTGTGCGGTTATGTTTTCAATTAAACCGCTACTCGATTTATTTGATATTCCGCCGCTACGTGTACTTCGCCGTAATTTAGGCGACCGTTTATTAGTAAGTAAAGTGCACCTTACTATGTCGGCGCTTACTGTGTTTTTACTGATGTGGTTATTTAGTAACAACATCAAAATTAGTGCAATTTTGTTCCTTTCGACGGCATTTTTAATTGCGGTGTTATTTGCTTTATCGAAGGTTATTTTTGGTGGGGGCCGCAAACTTGGCTTGAGTCCAGGCAACAGTTGGTCATTGGCGATTGCGTCAATTCAAAAGCGTGCCAATGTGAATGCTGTGCAATTAATTAGCTTTGCTTTGGCTATCAAGTTATTACTGTTTTTAATTGTACTTAAGAACGACATGATTTCGGACTGGCAGTCTCAGCTTCCTGAAAATGCACCTAATTCATTTTTAGTGAACATTACTGAGCAAGAGTTAGAGCCTATTACTAGCTTCTTAGCGCAAAACGATATGCCAACGTCTGATTTCTATCCGGTTGTGCGTGGCCGTGTAAACGCAGTTAATGGCGAGTTGGTTGCCCGCGAAGTATCGCAAGAAGACAACGAAAAGAAAGATGAAGAAGCCCGCTCTGGTATTGGCCGTGAGTTAAACCTAACTTGGCGTAAAGACTTGCCTAATCAAAACGAGCTTATCGACGGTGCATGGTTTAGTGAAGACTCAGTAGCCGAGGCATCGGTTGAAGAGTCGACGCTTGAACGCCTTGATGTAAAAATTGGCGATACGCTTACCTTCTTAATTGGTGCACAATCATTCGATGCAAAAATTACCAGTGTGCGCAAGGTTAATTGGACAACGCTTAAACCAAACTTCTTTATTATTTTAAGCCCTGATGTGCTAGCGAGCTTTCCTGCTACTTATATTTCATCAGTGAATGTAAAAGCAGAGAAAAAACGAGAGTTTAATGAGCTAATGCGTCAATACCCCACGGTTAACGTGATAGATGTTGAAAGCTTCATTAAACAAATTCGCTCAACCATAGAGCAAGTATCGTTAGCGATTGGCTTTGTACTAGCGATTGTGGTTGCCTGTGGCGCTTTAGTACTTATTTCACAAGTGCAAGCAAGTTTGGGTGAGCGAATGCAAGAGATTGTTATTTTGCGAACTTTAGGTGCTAAAGGGCGCTTAATTAAAAATGCCACCTTATATGAGTTTTTACTATTAGGTGTTACTGCAGGTTTAGTGGCTGCCATTGTCAGTGACATCGCTCTGTTAATAGTGCAAAAACAAATGTTCGATTTAGCAGGTAAGTTCCACCCTCATATTTGGGTTATTGGCCCAGCAGTCGGGGGCTTATTTGTGGCATGTTTAGGTTATTTGATGATAGCCCGCACAATGCGAAAAAATACCCAAGGCTTATTACGCTCGCTCGCGTAAATGGCTTAATTAAGGTTGACTATAAAATGCTCGCAATTGCGGGCATTTTTTATGAATTGCAATTGGTTACTGGTAATTTATACAGTGCTCTGGCATTATTAACCGCAGATAATAATGATAATAGACGAGTCAGTTAGTTGGCGATTATTTTAGGGATTGATCCTGGTTCACGATTAACAGGGTACGGCGTGATTGCTCACCAAGGTGCTAAGTTCACTTATTTAGGCAGTGGCTGCATTAAATTGGCCGATCACGATTTTCCGATACGCTTAAAAATGATTTACCAAGGGATCAGTCAATTGGTAGAGCAATTCTCCCCAGACAGTTTTGCTATCGAAAAAGTGTTTATGGCGCATAACCCTGACTCGGCACTTAAACTAGGCCAAGCACGTGGCGCTGCTATCGTTGGTGCTTCAATGGCAGAGCTGCCAGTTTATGAATATTCAGCTAGGCAAATTAAGCAGGCCGTTGTAGGCAATGGCGGAGCCGATAAGTCTCAAGTACAGCATATGGTTAAAAACATTTTAAAGCTGCCAGGTACCCCTCAAGCCGATGCCGCAGATGCTTTAGCAATTGCTATTTGTCATGCACACTCAGAACAAAATTTAATAAAACTTGCGGGCAGTGCGAGCAAAACCGTAAGAGGACGATTAAGGAAGTAATATGATTGGTCGATTAAATGGCTTACTTGTTGAAAAGCAGCCACCAGAAATTCTTATCGAAGTAAGTGGTGTAGGCTACGAAGTACAAATGCCGATGACTTGCTTTTATGATTTACCGGCAGTGGGTGAGCAAGCGATTATTTATACCCATTTTGTGGTACGTGAAGATGCCCAGCTATTATTTGGCTTTAACAACAAAACCGAACGCGCTTTATTTAGAGAGCTTTTAAAAGCCAATGGTGTAGGGCCAAAGCTTGGTCTAGCTATTTTATCGGGTATGTCGGCGCAGCAATTTGTAAGTTGTGTTAATAATGAAGATGCGACCACACTGGTTAAACTACCGGGCGTTGGTAAAAAAACGGCTGAGCGTTTAGTGCTCGAAATGAAAGACCGGCTTAAAAATTGGGGTAATGACTTATTTACACCATTTAGCGATAATGCCGTCATTGAGCCATCAAGTGATGATACCCTAGTGGCAAATAATGCTGCTGATGATGCTGTATCAGCACTTGTGGCATTAGGCTATAAGCTACCGCAAGCACAAAAAGCGGTTAAAACAGTGAACAAACCAGATATGACGACTGAGGTTCTAATTAAAGAAGCTCTAAAATCAATGTTGTGAGTAAACCATGATTGAAGCAGATCGCTTAATAGATGCGAGTGAACAAAGTAACGAAGACAGTGTTGATCGTGCCATACGACCAAAACTGTTAACCGATTACACAGGCCAGCCGCATGTTAAGCAGCAAATGGAAATTTTTATTGAGGCTGCTCGCCATCGTGGCGAAGCACTGGATCACTTATTAATATTTGGTCCACCGGGTCTTGGTAAAACCACACTTGCAAACATTGTTGCCAACGAGCTTAACGTTAATATTAAAACAACGTCGGGGCCAGTGCTTGAAAAAGCAGGGGATTTAGCCGCACTTTTAACGAACCTTGAAGAAGGTGACGTACTGTTTATTGACGAAATTCACCGTTTGAGCCCGCAAGTCGAAGAGATTTTGTATCCAGCAATGGAAGATTATCAGCTGGATATCATGATAGGTGAAGGCCCTGCAGCACGTTCAATAAAGCTTGATTTACCGCCATTTACTTTAATTGGCGCAACAACGCGTGCAGGCTCACTTACCTCACCACTTAGAGACCGTTTTGGTATCGTACAGCGATTAGAGTTTTATTCAGTTGAAGACCTCTCAAAAATTGTTGCCCGTTCAGCAAGCTTTTTAGACTTAACCATGTGTGATGAAGGCGCTACAGAAATCGCCAAGCGCTCACGTGGTACACCTCGCATAGCGAATCGTTTATTACGCCGCGTTCGTGATTACACCCAAGTGAAATCAGACGGTAAAGTGAATGCTACAGTTGCCGAGCAAGCCCTCGATATGATTGATGTCGATAAAAGCGGTTTTGACTACATGGATAGAAAATACTTGCTAGCTATTATCGAAAAATTTATGGGCGGCCCCGTTGGCCTTGATAACCTAGCGGCTGCAATTGGTGAAGAAAAAGAAACCATTGAAGATGTGATAGAGCCGTTTTTAATTCAACAAGGCTTTATACAACGCACCCCACGCGGACGCCTGGTTTCGGACATCGCTTATTTACACTTTGGGCTAACGCCAGAAAAATAACTAAAAACCCCGCGGAGCGGGGTTTTTAGTAGTTAGATTTCAGAAGTTAGATATCAGTTGATCGAGAGGGTGGTTTTATTTTTGTTTAATTAAACAAAAAGCTTGCAATAGATGATATTAGTTTTACTTTGTCCTAACCACTAACCACTAACCA